>JAQUXG010000036.1 GCA_028692515.1 Kiritimatiellales bacterium
GTGATCAAAACGAACTGCGACTGCGTCAGGAAGCCTTTAACCATTTTCACGAAGCGGCTGACATTGGCTTCATCGAGCGCGGCGTCCATTTCGTCGAGCACGCAGAAGGGACTCGGTTTGACTTTGAAGAGCGCGAACAGCAGCGCGACGGCGGTCATGGTGCGTTCGCCCCCGGAAAGGAGCGAAATGGTCTGAAGTTTTTTGCCGGGCGGGCGGGCGATAATTTCGATGCCCGATTCGAGCACGTCGGTTTCGTCGACCAGCACCAGCTTGGCGGAACCGCCGCCGAAGAGCTGTTCGAAGATGCCGCCGAAGTTGTCGTTCACTTTATCAAACGTATCTTTAAAGAGTTCGGTCGTGGTGGCGTTGATCTTTTTGATCATTTCTGTGAGCTGATCTTTGGCGCTGATCAGGTCGGCCTCCTGCTGACTCAAAAAGGCGAAGCGCTCTTCAAGTTCGGCGTGTTCTTCGATGGCGACGAGATTGACCGGGCCCATGGAGTCCAGCTTGGCGCGATGCTCGGCGACGAGAATTTCAACATCCTCCATGGACGGCTTGACGTCTTCTTCCCACTTCGGTTCCGGCTCGCGGGCGAGATCTTCGGGTGTGATGTGCCATGTGGAGATGATCCGGTCGAGCGAGTTCTGGTGGCGCATACGCTGTTCAGCCAGTTCGACTTCCATGCCGGTTTTTCCGGTCTGCAAGGTTTCCAGCTCATTCTGCAGAATGCGCAAACTTTGTTCGCGTTCGGAAAGGGCGGCGGTTTGACGTTCGCGCACCAGACGGGCTTCGGCCAGTTTAGTTTCGGCGGCGGCGACGGCGTCGCTGAGCGGCTCGATTTTTTCTTCGGCTTCGATGCTGGCGGTTTTAAGCTGGGCGACGCGTTGCTGATAGGAGCTGACGCCGCGGGTACGCTCTTCGATCAGCTCCTGCAGTTCACGCAGACGGGCTTCGAGCGGCTGGCGGCGGCTCTTGAGCGATTCGATTCGCTGTTCGTGCTGCGAATACTGCACGCGGCACTCGGAGGTTTCGGAAAGCACGTTGGCGCGCTGTTCTTCGAGCGCGTTGAGCATTTCGGTTTGCGTGGAAATCTGCTGGCGGGTCTGCGCAAGTTTATCGCGCGCCTCGGCCCCTTCGCGGGCGACGGCGGTGCGGCGGTCTTCACCGGAACCCTTCTGTTCCATCAGTTTATTAAATTCGTAGGTGACGGTTTCAACGCGGTCGCGCGACTGTTTCAGTTCGCGGGCAATCACCTGGCTTTCGCCCTGCTGGACGGCGAGGGCGCGGCGGCGTTCGTCGAGATCGCGCTGAGCGGCGTCGAGTGCGTCGCCGGTTCCGCTCTGCTCGGCGCGCAGGGCTTCGTGCATGCGTCGTTTATCGGACAGCGTTTTTTCCAAGGTTTGGATATCGTTCTGCAATTGCTCGCGCAGATGGTGACGACCGAGCGGATTGGCTTCGCCGTCTTCCGGTTTCCAGAGTTCGGCCGCGCCTTCGGCGGTTAAAATTTCGCCGCGCGGAGTTACAAACACAGAGCCGGCGGGCAGAGTGAGCGGAACAGTTTGGAGATTTTCGGCAACAATCACGTTGGACAGCAGGCGCGCGGCGAGCGGGCGGATTTCATCAGCGCAGGATATTTTGCCGAGCAGTGAGTTTCCGGCGGCAGACGGTGCGTCGCCGTCGGCGGCGAGCAGGCGCACAGCCCCTTGATTGCTCTCGGCCAGCAGGGTGAGAACGTTGCGGGCTCCGGCACGGGTGCGGACGACGAGAGCATCCATCCACGGTCGGAGCACCGCTTCGAGCGCGGTTTCATAGCCGGAGGCGGCGGTCAGCTGTTCGGCCAGCGGGCCGATGACGTTTTCGTTGCCGGAGTCGAGCAGATGCTGTGCGCCGGCGGGAAAGCCTTCTTTACGGGCTTCGAAAACCATTTCAAGGCGGGCGTTTTTATCGGCGAGCTGGCGCTGGAGTTCGGAAATCTCTTTTTCCAGGGTTTGGATTTTTTCGGCGGCGGAAGAACGGCGGTCACGCAGTTCATCCATCGCTTCCTGCTGTTCGGCGACGGAGTTTTTGAGTTCTTCCGCCATGGCGGCCATCTGCTCGCTGCGTTCCTGATAAGAAGCGAGCGCCCGTTCGAGGCTGTTTTTTTCGGAAGCGAGCTGTTCCTTGCGGATCACGCTGGCGCGCTCTTTGGCATCGATTTCAGACAGTTCATTTTGCAGACGGCCGATCCGGCTGTCGAGGGTCATTGATTCGTTGCGAAGCTGATTGAGCGATTCGCGGCCGGACTGAACCTGCGCTTCCGTTTCGCGCTGGCGGGCGGTGGCGGTTTCAAGCTCGGCCTTGGCCTTTACCCGTTCGGCTTCAGCGGACTCCATCATCTGCACCACTTCGTCGAGCGAGGCGCGGTGCTGAGTCAGACGGCTCTGCGCCTCTTCAGATTCTTTGGTGTTCTGTTGGGCGAGGGTTTCGAGTTCGGTGATGCGCTCGGTGTTGGTGCGGATGGTGTGCTGGGCACGCTCGAGTTCGTTTTTGACGCGCATCGCGTCGTCCATCGCTGTGCCGATCGCATTTTCGAGTTGCTGGAGTTCGGCGCGCAGGGCATCGGTTTCGCCGTTGGCGGCTTCAATTTTATAATGGGTGTCGTCGACTCTCAGGCGTGAGGTTTCGAGCTGGGCGCGGATTTGCTCGATGCGGGTGCTGAGTTCTTTTAAACGGTGGCGGGTGGAATAGATATCGAGTCCGCGCAGTTCCTCTTGCAGGGTTTTAAAACGCTGGGCTTTACCGGCCTGCCGCTGGAGGGAGATGATCTGGCGTTTTACTTCGCGGATGACGTCGGCGAGGCGCAGCAGGTTGGCGTCGGTTTGATCGAGTTTGCGCAGGGCTTCCTGCTTGTCGGTTTTATATTTTGTAATGCCGGAGGCTTCTTCAAAAACGGCGCGGCGGTCATCGGGGCGCGAGGAGAGCACGCGGTCGATTTTGCCTTGCTCCATCACGGAGTAGGCGTCGGTGCCGATCCCGGTATCCATGAAGAGGCGTTGGATGTCTTTGCGGCGGCAGGCCTTTTTATTGATGAAATAGTCGCTTTCGCCGGAACGGAAAACGCGGCGGGTGACGCTGACTTCGTTCAGGCCGAGATCAAATTCTTTTTCGCAGTCTCCGAGTGTCAGGCTGACTTCCGCCATGCCGAGCGGCTTATGGCTGTCGGTCCCGTTGAAAATGCAGTCTTCCATCGAGGAGCCGCGGATGGCGGTGGGGCGGGATTCGCCGAGCACCCAGCGGATGGCATCCGAGACGTTGCTTTTGCCGCAACCGTTCGGACCGACGATAGCCGTCATGCCCGGTTCGAACTCCAAACGGGTTTTTTCTGCGAAACTTTTGAACCCAACGATTTCCAAGGTTTTCAGGTACATTGGGATTTGATAGCACGCGCGGCCCCTTCGGCGCAATATCGCAGGCTTCAAAAGTCACTTTTGCCATTTCCTGCGGTCATTGCCCCGCGGTAGCGGGGCCTCTCTCGGGCCCAAACCGTGGAAAGAACAGGGCGAATTTTTCCAAGGATTGGAAATCTCCAGTTTTGAAACCCGGAAAGGTCCTGATTAGTACGAGTTTGTAATGACATTTTATTGATCGGAAGCTTGCAGGGGGGCGGGCATCCTTTAGAATTCCCGCTTCATTTTCACCAATCGACTGGAGCGCATTATGGCTGAAGAACTGCAACCGTTACTCGAACAGATTCGCAAGGAAGGCGTCGAAAAGGCCCAAAAAGAGGCCTCGGACATTCTTGCACAGGCCAAAGAGAAGGCCGCGCAGATGGTGCGCGATGCAGAAGCCAAAGCCAAAGAGCTGATCGTCAAGGCCGAATCCGACGCCGAAGTCTACACACAGCGCTCCACTGCCACACTCGAACAGGCCGCCCGCGACGTACTCATCACCGTCGGGCAGGGCATTGAAAACATTATCGCCGAGCTGGTTGCCGAATCCACCAAAGAGGCGCTGAAGATCGAAGTACTCGAACAGATGATGGTCAAAATGGCCGAAGCCTGCGCCGCACATCACGGCGAAACCCGCATTGAACTGCTGATCAGCGAAGCTGACCAGAAGGAGATGGTGAGATTTTTTGCTGATAAATACCGAGAGAAGATGATTCACGGTATTGAGCTGCACACCGACAAGGAAATCCTGAAGGGATTCAAGGTCAGCTTTGCCGATGACCACGTCTATCTCGACTTCACACAGGAAGCCATTGCGGATTCTCTCACGGCCTTCCTTCGTCCGAAACTGGCCGAAATCGTCGGCCGCGTCGCCAAAACAACTACAAAATAAAACTGCCCACGAATCACACGAATGAACACGAATGTGAACTATTTTTGTTGGAGTGTTGAAAATCAGAGCCGCTCTCTGGATTCGTGTCTTATTCGTGTGATTCGTGGGAAAAGAAAATGAAATTCTGGTTTTTAGTTTCTTCGTTACCGTATTTGCGTCTCGGCGAAAAACCGCCGATGGACGTTGCGGGGTTTCGTGCGGCCTGTGCCGGGCATCTTTCTGACGATGAAACGTCCGCGGTTGACGCGGTTCTTGAAAACCGCGAACCTGCATCGGGCGCGGCTTCCAATCTTTGGAACAGCGAAGTTCAGTTGCGCGACGCCATCGTGCGTGTCCGCGCCAAAAACCGTGGCACCGATGCCGCACGTTTTATCCGTCCGCATGACGGGTTCAGTGTTTCAATCGAAAAGGCGGTGACCGATGCCTTTACCCGCCCGAATCCGCTCGAACAGCAAATGGAGCTAGATCGCGCCCGCTGGATGCTGGCCGATGAGCTGGCACTGACCGATCCGTTCGGTTTCGCCGGGGTTCTGGCCTTTGCTTCAAAAGCACGTCTGGCTGAGCGCTGGGCCGGACTGGATGAAGCCGCCGGACAGGCGAAGGTTGAAGAACTGATTGAGCAGGCGACCGCTTTATAAACGAATAGGGAACAGAGTTATGAATCTTGGAAAAATTGTCGGTGTAAACGGAAACCTGTTAACGGTGGAATTTGAGAAGCCGGTTATTCAGAACGAAGTAGGCTTCGCACGGCTGGGGGACATTCACCTGAAAGCCGAAGTGATTCGTATTCGCGGACGCCACGCCGAGTTGCAGGTGTTTGAAGATACCACCGGGCTCAAAGTGGGCGACCAGGTGGAGTTCACTGGCAGTCTGCTTTCCGTAGAACTTGGTCCGGGCTTGCTGACACAGGTGTTCGATGGGCTCCAGAATCCGCTTCCGGCGCTGGCCGAAGAGTGCGGCTTTTTCCTTCAGCGAGGCAAATACATCAAACCGCTACCGCGTGACGTGAAGTGGGCGTTCACTCCGCTCGTTAAGGCGGGTGCAACGGTTCTGGCCGGCGACGCAGTTGGTCAGGTTCCCGAAGGAATTTTTGCTCACAAAATTATGGTGCCGTTCCGGTTGTCCGGTCGTCTGACAGTTAAGTTTGTGGCAGGCGCGGGCGAATTCACGGTTGAAGACACCGTTGCTGTTGTGGTCGATGACAAAGACCGCGAGCATGAAGTGAAGCTGATGCAGGTCTGGCCGGTGAAGATGCCGATCAAATGCTACGCCGAACGTCTCCGTCCGACCGAACCGCTGGCGACCTCTCAGCGTATTGTGGACACCTTCTTTCCGGTGGCGCGCGGCGGAACCTATTGTATTCCCGGCCCGTTCGGCGCCGGTAAAACCGTTTTGCAGCAGATCACCAGCCGTCACGCCGATGTGGACGTGGTGATTATCGCCGCTTGCGGCGAGCGCGCCGGGGAAGTGGTGGAAACGCTGCGCGAATTTCCCGAGCTGACCGACCCGAAGACCGGCAAGAGCCTGATGGAGCGCACGGTGATTATTTGTAACACCAGCTCAATGCCGGTGGCCGCGCGTGAAGCGTCAGTTTATACCGGCGTGACGCTGGCGGAATACTACCGCCAGATGGGTCTCGACGTGCTGCTCCTCGCCGACTCCACCTCCCGCTGGGCGCAGGCATTGCGCGAAATGTCCGGCCGCCTTGAAGAAATTCCCGGCGAAGAAGCCTTCCCGGCTTATCTCGAATCGGTGATCGCCGCTTTCTATGAGCGCGGCGGCGTGGTTCGCCTCCATAACGACGAAACCGGATCGGTTACCATCGGCGGAACCGTTTCTCCGGCGGGCGGTAACTTTGAAGAACCGGTCACGCAGGCCACGCTCAAAGTGGTCGGCGCGTTCCACGGGTTGAGCCGCGCGCGTTCCGATGCCCGCCGCTATCCCGCCATCGACCCGCTCGAAAGCTGGAGCAAATATACCAGTGTGGTGGATGTCGACGAGTTGGTGCAGGCCCGTCACTTCCTGCGCGAAGGGTCCGAAGTCGGCCAGATGATGAAAGTCGTCGGCGAAGAGGGAACCTCTATTGATGACTTTATGGTTTATCTGAAAGGCGAATATCTCGACGCGGTTTATCTGCAGCAGAATGCTTTTAACGATGTGGACGCCGCCACGCCGGTCGATCGCCAGAAACACGTTTTCGGGTTCATCGCCCGTTTTCTGAAAACCACATTGAAGTTTGAAGACAAAGACACCGCGCGCAGCTTTTTCCATAAGCTCACGCAAGCCACACGCGACTGGAACCAGCTCGCGTTCGACTCGGACGAATTTAAAAAACAGCAGGAGCAGCTCGATCACCAGATCGCGGAAGTCACCAGTTACGACTAAATGAGAAGTTTCCAAGGTTTGGAAAAACAGATGGGTGAAGGCTCAGCCTTCTTCCAAACATGGGAAAACATAAGAAGCAGAAAATGACGCAGAGCGAAAACAGTCAGATCATCCGGAACGCCGATTATTCGGCGTTTCTTAAGGATGTGAAGCAGCGGATTCAGTCGGCGCAGATCAAAGCGGCCGTCCGGGTGAATCAGGAGCTGTTGGGTCTGTACTGGGATTTGGGCGAGCAGATTATTGAAAAGCAGCGCGAGGCCAAATGGGGCGACGGCTTTCTAGAACAGATGAGCCGCGACCTGTTGGCCGAGTTTCCCGGAATTAAGGGGTTTTCTTTCCGTAATTTGAAGCATTTGCGGCAATGGGTACAGTTCTGGATGCCAATTGGGAAACAACTTGTTTCCCAATTGGCGAAGCAGCCTGCTTCGCAATCAGATTCGAACGAATTTGTGCGGCAGCTTGTCGCACAAATTCCATGGGGTCATAACATACTCATTCTCCAGAAGGTTCAAGATGCGGGTGAAGCCCTGTTCTACGTCCGAAAGACCATCGAAAACAACTGGTCGCGGGCGGTTTTGACCCATCAGATTGAGGGCGGGCTTTATCAGCGGGACGGCAAAGCGATCACTAATTTTGAGGCGACGCTTCCGGCTCCGCAGTCTGATCTGGCCATTCAGACGCTGAAGGATCCGTATAATTTCGATTTTCTGATGCTGCGCGAGCGGCACGATGAAAAAGAACTCGAAGATGCTCTGACCGATCATCTGACCCGCTTCCTGCTGGAACTGGGAGCTGGATTTTCTTTTCTTGGCCGTCAGTTCCGACTGGAGGTCGGCGGCGACGAGTTTTTTGCGGATCTGCTGTTTTATCACGTGCGTCTTCACTGCTACGTGGTGGTTGAGCTGAAAACAGACAAATTTAAGCCGGAATTCGCCGGGAAGTTGAATTTCTATATTTCAGCGGTCGATAACCTCCTGAAGGCGGAAGGGGATCATCCGACTATCGGGATTTTGATTTGCAAGTCGAAGAACGATACGGTGGTGGAATATTCCCTGAAGGATGTTCATAAGCCTATTGGAGTCAGTGAATATCTGATCACTCAGAATTTGCCGAATGAATTGAGGTCATCGCTGCCGAGCATCGAAGAGATCGAGGCGGAAGTGGACAGAGATTTTGGATTGGAGAAATGAGTTATGCATAAGGTTTATCACCGCATTGAACAGATCGCCGGTAACGTCATCGTTGTCAGCGCCGAAGGAATTGTCTACGGCGAGCTGGCGCAGGTGGAGTCCGCATTTGGCACGTCATTGGCGCAGGTCATCCGTCTCGAAGCCAATCGCGTTTATCTGCAGGTCTTCGCCGGTGGCCGCGGCGTTTCCACCGATTCGAAAGTCCGCTTCCTCGGCCGCACCATGCAGATTCCGTTCTCCGAAAATCTGATGGGCCGCGTCTTCACCGGCTCCGGCGTTCCGCGCGACAACGGACCGGAACTGACCGAAAATCTGATTCCGATCGGCGGCCCATCCGTCAATCCCGCCAAGCGCATTATTCCGCGCAACATGGTTCGTACCGGGATCCCGATGATCGACGTGTTCAACACGCTGGTCGAATCGCAGAAGCTTCCGATTTTCTCAGTCGCCGGTGAGCCCTACAACGAACTGCTTGCCCGCATTGCCCTGCAGGCCGAAGTCGACATCATCATTCTCGGCGGCATGGGACTGAAGCACGACGACTATCTGTACTTCCGCGACTACCTCGAAGAAAACGGCGCGCTGTCGCGCTCGGTGCTTTATGTGCATACGGCGGCCGATCCGGTTGTTGAATGTATGCTCGTGCCCGACATTGCGCTCGCCACCGCCGAGCAGTTCGCTCTGCAAAACAAGCGGGTGCTCGTGCTGCTCACCGACATGACCAACTTCGCCGACGCCATGAAAGAAGTTGCCATCACCATGGAACAGATTCCGTCCAACCGCGGTTATCCCGGCGACCTCTACTCGCAGCTCGCTTCGCGTTACGAAAAAGCCGTCGACTTTGAAGGCTCCGGATCAATCACGATTCTTGCTGTAACCACCATGCCCGGCGACGATGTCACTCATCCGGTTCCGGACAACACCGGCTACATCACTGAAGGGCAGTTCTACCTTAAGAACGGCCGCATTGAGCCGTTCGGTTCGCTGTCGCGTTTGAAACAGCAGGTCAACGGCAAAACCCGCGCCGACCATCGCACCATCATGGATACCATGATTCAGCTCTACGCTTCTTATAAGGAAACGCTGGAGAAGCAGTCCATGGGCTTCCGTATGAGCGAATGGGACACCAAGCTTCTCAAATACGGCGAACGCTTCGAAAAAGAAATGATGGCACTTTCCGTTAACATTCCGCTCGAAGAAGCCCTCGATCGTGGATGGAACATTCTGGCCGACTGCTTCGAGCCGCAGGAAACCGGGATTGCCTCAAAACTTACCGACGAATTCTGGCCGAAGTAAGGGCGAGTCGCAACTCGCCCATACCTGAGAAAACCATGGCGAAAATAAAGTACACGAAAAACGAGTTGAAGGCCCAGCGCGATGCGCTGACGCGCTTCCGGCGCTATCTGCCGACGCTGATGCTCAAGAAGCAGCAGTTGCAGATGGAGCTGCGCGGACTCGAAGCGCAGATCGCCGAAAAACGCGGCGAAGAAGAAAAGGCGCGTGCCGATCTGACTCCGTGGGTAAAACTGTTTTCCGAGCCGTTTGATTTTACGCCGTATATTCAGATCAAAGAAATTGAGCGCTCAACCGGCAATATCGCCGGCGTGGCGATTCCAATCTTTGGAAGCATCACCTTTATCGAAGAAATGCCCGACCTGTTTGAAACGCCCGCGTGGGTCGATAGCGGAACCGATCTGCTCCGTCAGCTGATCCGTCTGCGCGTCGAGCGGCAGATTATTGAAGAGCAGCACCGCTTGCTGTCCGCCGAACTGCGCACCACCTCTCAGCGCGTCAATCTGTTTGAAAAAGTAAAGATTCCCGAATGCCGCGAAAACATCCGTGTCATCCGCATTTTCATGGGTGACCAGCAGACAGCCGCCGTAGCCCGCTCCAAGATCGCCAAAGGCAAGAGTGTAGAAAAGGTGAGATCGAGTTAGCCCACGAATCACACGAATGAACACGAATAAGGATATTTTATATAAAGAGGAAAGCTTCGCGATAATCGGGGCGTGCTTCAATGTGTACAACGATAAGGGGGCAGGTTTTCTCGAGCCAGTCTATCAGGAATGCATGGGGATCGAATTGGCGCTTCAGAACATCCCGGCGGAGCCCCAAAAGAAACTCGACCTGTTTTATAGAGAGCAGAAGCTGGAGCACTTTTATCAACCTGATTTTATCTGCTTCGGAAAAATAATTGTTGAGCTGAAGGCCGTGGAGAAGATTACAGATGCGCATCGTGCGCAGGTTCTCAACTACCTGAACGCAACTGGTTTAAAGTTAGGAATCATTGTAAATTTTGGACATTATCCGGATCTCGAATATGAACGAATTGTTCTCTGATTCGTGCTTATTCGTGTGATTCGTGGGCGGTAAATATGATTGTGAGGATGAAAAAACTGACGCTGCTGTGTACGCGTGCTTCCCGCGAGGAGACGCTCGCGGCGCTACGCGATCTTGGTGCAGTGCATTTGCAGCATATTCAGCCGCCGGAAGGGGCCGATCTCGAAGAAGCCCGCAATCTTGTCGATCATCTCAACCGCGCGCTCGAAGTTCTGCCGAAACATCCGCACGTCAAACCGTCTGGTAAAACACCGTACGAAACCGTAAAGGCCGTCTGGGAACTGATCCATCGCAAGCAGGCGCTGATCGAGCAGATTGACGCGCTGGAAATGGAAATCCGCCACTACGAACCGTTCGGAAGTTTTTCGCCGGAGTCTGTTCGCGAACTGGCGGAGCAGGGCGTAACGGTGAAGCTTTGTAAGCTGCCGATTAAAGAAATGCCGGATATTCCGGACAACGTGAAGCTGGCGGAACTTAGCCGCGACCGCAGTAGCGTTTATGCGGCACTGATTGTGCGTGGCGAACTGAACCTCGCCGTTGAGGAGGTTCCTCTTCCGAAACAGTCGCTGGATGCGATGACGAAATATCTTGAAGAGCTCCGCGCTGAACTGGCGCAGACAGAAGAAGAATTTTCCGGGTTTGCCGGCGATCACGACGCCGTCTCTGAGCTGGCGGGCGATGCGGAAGACCGAGTGAAGTATCTTGAAGCCCGTACCGGAATGGGCGACA
>JAQUXG010000037.1 GCA_028692515.1 Kiritimatiellales bacterium
GTTCGGATAGCTTCGCCGCACCGGGTTATTGTTCAAATCGTATCCATACTGCGTAACGTTTCCGTTTTCAGTGATCGAATCGATCCGGTTCAACGCATCATACATCCAGCTAACAACCCTTCCTGCATTTCCATACACGGCATTGGTTCGATTTCCGTTCAATTTATACGCATACGAATGCTCAATGCCGACCGAAATTTCACTCACTATACGATTTAAGGCGTCGTAAGAATACGACACATCGGCTTCTGAACTGTCGGATTCGACAACGGAAAGGAGGTTGCCGCAGGCGTCATACGTGTAGTCGCGGGTGCGGTCGGGATTGGAGGGATCCGACCCGTACTGAACGAGATCAAGGCGGTTTCTGGCATCGTAAATGTAGTGGGTGACGGCGCCGTTGCAGTCAATACGTTTCACACGGTTGCCGACAAGGTCGTATTCCGCAATTTCTTCGTTGTAATCGGGATAACGAGTGACGGTCTTGCGGTTGAGGCCGTCGTAGACAAATTCAGTCCGGCTGCCGTTGCCGTCGATGAGGGCGGTCTGGTTGCCGTTCTGGTCGTATTCAAACGAGATGGTGTTGCCGACGGCGTCGACGGTGTTGGTGAGGCGCCCGAAGAGGTCGTGACCTGAGCCCATAAAACTGGACGGTTTGAGATGAGAGTTCTCCATGGTAAAACCATAGAAGGAGGACTACATGAAGAAGCGTCACACCGAAGAGCAGATCATTGGCATCTTGAACGAGGCTCAGGCCGGACTGCCGGTTGCCGATCTGCTCCGTAAACACAACATCTCTCAAGGGACGTTCTATCGCTGGAAGGCGAAGTTCGGCGGCATGGATGTCAGTGAAGCCAGACGGCTGAGGGCCTTGGAAGAGGAGAACAGCCGCTTGAAACGGCTGGTGGCGGATCAGGCGCTCGATATCCAGATCCTCAAGGACATCAACTCAAAAAACTGGTAACGCCCGCAGCGAAGCGTGATGCGACCGGATACATCCGGGAGGTTTATGAACTCAGTTGCACACGTGCCTGCGGGCTGATCAGCTTGGCGAAAAGCACAATGTACTATCAGCCCAAAGAGAAGGACGACGGCCCATTGCGTGAAGCCTTGCGTGAGAAATCCCGCGAGCGGAAGCGCTGGGGATACCGGCGGCTGATTGCGCTGCTCCGGCGTGACGGATGGCTCGATAATCACAAGCGGATCGAACGCATCTACCGAGAAGAAGCCTTGCAGGTTCCGAAACGCAAAAAACGGAAGACGGCGTATAAGCGGAAGGGAAAGCCTGCTCCGCCGGCACGGAAAAACGAACGCTGGAGTATGGACTTTGTGCATGATGCCACAGCTCAGGGGCGCAAGCTGCGGTGTCTGAACATCGTGGACGACTTCACCCGGGAATGTCTTTGGATCGAGACGGACACCTCGCTGAACGGTGAACGAGTTAAACGGGTCTTAAGCTGCCTGATTGATCTGCGCGGCAAGCCGGACCGGCTGGTAATGGACAACGGCCCTGAGTTTAGAGGCCATGTTCTGGATCAGTGGGCGTATGAGACCGGCATCCCGCTGGACTTCATTGATCCCGGCAAGCCGCAGCAGAATGGCTACGTGGAAAGCTTCAACGGTAAGTTCCGGGACGAGTGCCTGAACGAACACTGGTTCCGGAATGTGGCCGAGGCGCAGGAAATCATCGAAGAGTGGAGAGTTGACTACAACCGAAACCGTCCGCACAGTTCCTTAAATTACATGGCGCCTGCGGAGTTCGCGGCGCGTCTCCCCCTAGGGGGAGAGGAAGGGGATGCAAAGCATCCAAAGAAAGAAAAACTAACCGTGATGGACTCTCATTAGAACCTGTCCAGTCCATGGGGGCAGGTCAAAACTGATAACATCCAACCAAAGCATTCACTCTATCACCGACTCCGTCGGCTCAGAGTGACGCGAATCGTTCGCAGGAGAAACAAATGCAAAAAATAGTCGATATCTTCTTCTCACCCGAAGGGCGAATCCCAAGAGGTCTTTGGTGGGCAACATTGTTGATTTATGCAATCCCAATGGGATTTCTTCTCACACTAATCCAAAAATCAAATCCACAACTAGCTACCCTATTTCAATTTCTCATTGGCATTCCATTTATTTTTGTGAACGGAAAAAGATTTCATGATAGAAACAAATCAGCTTGGTGGGTCCTAATCGGCTTTGTTCCATTCATCGGTGGACTATGGGTGTTTATTGAATGCGGATTTCTAGCAGGAACCCCCAGAGAAAATAGGTTTGGATTGCCCAATATCTTTGGAAATGAATCAAAAATGATGCGAACCAGCGGGTCGAACTTACGTGGACAACGCCCGTTTTAAAGGCAAAGTTTATTTCCCACGAAGCTCACCCATAACGTTCGCTACTAAAAATATGAAAACGAATCCCCAGTCAAAGAACTTCATCCAAGGGATGTTTGGTCTATCGATCCTAGGATTTTTTCTTGTGGGAATCATTTTCCTGATTTGTCTTATATCAGAGGAGATTGCAGGACAGTTTCTTCACGGGAAACCTAAGACAACATTTATCTGGCCATTGATTAATTGTCTCCTGATAGCGATGGTGTCTAAGTTGATTTTAAAACGGATGAAATAAAACAGGAAGCGAACCAGTGGCTTGAGGCTATCGTGAAAACGCTCGTTGATTCGGTCAAAGTTGGCTTGCACTCAGCCTCACCCATAGGTAAAGACAAAAAAACTCCTATTCCCGTTGCGCCTCTTCTTTATTTGAAGCGCAGCGGGTTTTGCTTTCCTGACAGATCAACGGCCGGTTTTATTTCTTCATGTGCGAGTGGAGCAAGGCTCCCTCACTCGACCAAAGGGAGAGAGGCTTCGCGAATGCGAAGTAGCAACCGAAGGGAGCGTCAAACCCGTGCGGGCTCAGGCGGCGAGGTTCCCCGCCGTGAAGCGGGGGCGCGGCTACCGGGCGATTCAAAGCCTCCCGGCGTCCCAGAAAATCATGCGGTTTGTCCCTGCCAGCTACCCACATTAGGGTCAGTCTGCCTAATTCGTTATTTTAAATTATTACTTCGAGATCTCTTTGATTTGCAACCGGATATGGCAGGGTAAAGTAGTTAAATTTAAGGAGAAAGTGTGCGGGCGGACAAGAAAACACGAATTAGGCAGACTGACCCGAATGGCCCAAGTTAGTGGCTCAAGCGCGGCTCCGTTACTCCGCGCGGACGGGTTCGTTCTGTTTGCCGCATCGCGGACAGCGGGCAAGCGGAGTGCGGCGGAATTCGGTGTAGATGTGGCGGCACTCTTTGCAGCGATAAACGGCCCGGTTCCGGTTTTTCCTTCGGCGGTAAAAGACGGTGATGTCGTAGAACACCGCCGCCGCAAACAGCGCGGCCAGCAGCAGGGTCATCGGCAGGACAAACAGGTTGAGTAGATTGATCGGCATTATTCTCCACCTTCCTGCGCAAAACGGATATCGACCCAGCCTTCGGTTTTTTTCAGTGCCGGTTTGAAAAGAAGCTGGCGGACGGTGCTGAGTAACGCGGCATTGGTGACCGGCGTTTCAAAAAAGGAGTATTCAACAGTTCCGTCTGCACGGACCGATAAATTCACACGAACGGTTTCGGGAAGTCCGGCACCGTGGAGTGTGAGCGGCGGGAGATCGCCTGCACGCGGTTTGAGCTCCGGCGAAAAGAAGAGCCGGGTTCCCGTCACCTGCGGAGCCGCAACCCGCGGCGCGACGCCCGGCGCGGGGAGCGCCCCTTGCGGCAGGACGGTTGCCGCAGTCAAGAGAGCGGGCGAAATTTCCGGCACGGCGGACGGGGTCATCGGCAGATAACGGGCGGGGCTGGCCGGTTTTTCCAGTGTAAGGCTCTGGTTAATCCGCTCCGCGATAAACCGGCCGCTGAATCCTTCTTCGGAAGGCAGTGCGAAGAGCGTCGGGGCTTTCAATTTATTCAACGTTTCCTCGTCAGCAATCAGACGGGTGAATTCCGTCCGCATTGAAACGGCGGTCGCCGGAGTTTGCGCCGGCTGAAACGCAAAGAGCCAGACGGTGAACCATACGGCCGCACAGAGAAGTGCGGTGGCGAGCTCCGGGGTAAGCTGGACACGGGTTTTCACAGCGTGGGTGTGGCGGGAGCAGCAATGGCCGGTTTGTCATTCTGGGTCGCAATGAAGACCTGCCGGAATCCGGCGCGGTCGGCGGCATCGTAAACCGTCGCGATGATGGACTGTGAGGTGACCGCATCGGCTTCCAGAATCAGCGCGATACCGGGGCGCTCTTCGGCTGCGGCACGTAGAACTTCGTTCAGTTTTGACTGCTGCACCTGTTCGTCGTTGAAGAAAAAAAGACCTTCACGCGAGATGCTCAGCACCATGTCGTTATACTGAATGCCTTCTGTCTGCGAGGCGACGGGCAGTTCCAGAACAATTCCCGGCTTGAGAACAAAATGCGAACTGGCCAGAACGAACGCGCTGAAGAGAAGCGCGGCATCAAGAAAAACGGTTCCAATGAGGAATCCCCGTCCAGTCCGGCGCCGCGGCAGAAAGGTGCGGTGCAGATGGAGTACCGCTTCGCAGTCGTTACGGTTCATTGCGCGCTCCGTTTGAAGAGGCGATTAGAAAATAAATGATTTCTTCCGCAGTCTGTTCCATGTCGAGCGCGATCGATTCCACGCGGCTGACCAGAAAATGATAGCCTGCATAGGCGGGAATGCCCGCGCCGAGTCCGGCGGCGGTGGTGAGCAATGCGCTCCAGAGACCGCTGGCAAGATTGCCGATCTCCGCGAGCGGCGAGCCGGCCATCAGCGCGGCCAGCATTTGAAGCAGGCCCAGCACCGTGCCGAACAGTCCCAGCATGGGAAGAACCTGAGCTAGAGTAATCAGCAGGTTCATGTGCCGCTCAAGGCGCGGAATCTCGCGAATGCCCGCCTGTTGCACGATGGTAATCAGCTTGTCCTTCGGTTCATGACGGTGCAGCAACGCGGTGCGCACAAGATGGGCCGCCGGGCCGGGGGTCTGGTCGCAGATGCTGACGGCTTCGAGATCGTTGCCGTGCGAGAGGTTGGTGGTGATGCCGTTGAGAAAGTCGTCCACTTTGATCTGGGCGCGGTGCAGATGAAAGAGCCGCTCCAGAAAAACCGACAGCGCAATAAATCCGCAAACCAGAATCAGCCACATCACCGGGCCGCCGCTGTTAATCCATTCGATCATAATTGACTCCTTCTGAACCGCTAAAATGCGGACGGGTGTTCACGCTCTATTTTTTCAATCCGTTTTTTCGCTTCGCTTTTTGCGGGCACGCCGGCCTGAATGATCCGTCCGTAAATATTGACCGCTTCTTTCCATTGCTGCTGCTGTTCCTGCCAGGCGGCGGCGTCAAACGCGGTGCGTGTGAACCAGGATACCGCTTCGGGCGAAAGCGGTTCGGTCTGTCCGACGGCGCTGTAAACGGCCTCCATATAATGGGCGAACGCTTTTTCTTTCAGTCCCAGTTTCGCTTCGCAGCGGGCGGTTTTATAGAGTGCCTGAAGACGCAGTGCGAACAGGGCGGCGGGGCGTTTGTAGAGCGTCTGATAGGCGTTCAGCGCCTCCTGATAGCGACCCGGCTCAGACGTGCCGAGTGTGAACAGGCAGTCGGCGAGGCGTCCGCGCGCACGGTCGGACAGCGGATCATCCGGTGCGGTCTTGATGACTTCTTCGTAGGCGAGGATGGCGCGCGGAAACTCGCCGAGCTCCGTAAGCGTTTCGCCCTGCGCGAAACGGGTTTTCAACAGCAATGGACTGTCGGGGAAATCTTTGGCGAGGCGGCTGAACACGGTGAAGGCTTCAAGAAACTGGTCCTGTTTAAACAGGCAGTTTCCTGCCCAGAAGAGCGCTTCATCGGTCAGATCATGTTTTGGGAAACGTGCGGCAATATCCATAAAGGCCGCCTGCGCTTTAGCATAATCGCCGTGGTTATAATGATACTCACCGAGCCAGAAGAGCACTTCGGCCGCCCAGGGGGAGTCGGGATATTTTTCAATAAAGCTTAGACACAGAGTCAGGGCGTCGGCCGTGTCGCCCTGCATATAACGGCAGAAGCCGCGCATATAAAGGGCCTGCGGAGCTTCGGGCGCATCCGGCCAGTTTGTGCTGACGGTGCGGAAACGTTCGAGAGCGGCCTCCCAGCGGCGGGTGTCGTAGAGAATCAGCCCCTGTTGTTGCGTTGCGGTTGCCTGTACCGCGGTGTTGGTGTATTGCACGGCGATGTGTTGATACTGCTCCAGCGCCGGATCCCATTTCTTTTCACTCTTCAGCAGTGCGGCCTGTTGCAGTGCGGCCTGCGGTGCAAACTCGCTCTGCGGAAATTCTTCCTCGATCGCGGTAAAAT
Organism: Kiritimatiellales bacterium; assembly: GCA_028692515.1. GTDB lineage: Bacteria > Verrucomicrobiota > Kiritimatiellia > Kiritimatiellales > Tichowtungiaceae > Tichowtungia. The sequence continues at coordinate 6,358 of JAQUXG010000037.1, forward strand.
CGGCGCGGGCCGCATCCGGCTGTCCGGCGAGCAGTGCGGCGACGCCGCTTTGATACAGCGCGCGGGCCGCGAGAGGGTTTTTTGGATTGGTCACTGCGATCTGGTGGTAGTTTTCGCGGGCTTTTTCGTACTGCCCGGCGGCAAGACGGGCGTCGCCCGCTTTGATAAAGGCGGTCACGCAATTGTCCGGTTGCGTACATTTTGCTCCGGCGTTTTCGAAAGCCACCGCCGCTTCTTCATAGCGCTTCTGTTCCCACAGACACCAGCCCATACCGGCGTGCGCGCGGGCCTGCACGGCGGGATCCGCAGTGATATCCAGTGTGCTCTGAAACGCCGTTTCGGCGGCGGCAATCTGCTTTGTATTCAACAGGGCTTCCGCTTTTTGAACCAGCATTTCAGCGGCGATGGCGGTGTTCGGGGATTCTTTCACGGCTTCATCAAAGAGCAGGAGTGCCTCTTTGATTTTATTTTCTTTCACCAGTAAATTGGCGCGGGACGCTTTCTGCCGGACGCGCAGTGCGGCCTCGCCGGTCAGTTTTTCAGCCAACGTCAGCGCGTTGAGCGCCGCAGTTGGGTTTCCGGCGCGCTGGCTGATTGAGGACAGTTCCACCCAGGCGGCGGAGCGCAGCCGCGGATGGGCGCTTTCGTCTGAGCCGAGTGCGGTGAGCAGGTTGGAGGCTTCGTCCAGATTATCTTTTTTGCCATTGGCGATCAATAGACGCGCCAGTTCCAGACGGGTGGCGGCGGCCAGCGGATGATTCGGGAAGCGTGTCAGCAATTCATGCAGCGCCTTGGATGAATCGTCTGTTTTTTCGTTTGCCTGATAGATTGCGAAGAGATCGAGCAGGTTTTGAGCGGCGTTTTCGTCGTCGGGAAATTTTTTACGGAATGCCTCATAGGTTTTCCGGGCGGAGACCGGATCGTTTAAAATCTGCTCGGTCCGTCCCCGCAGGCGCATCGCGGCCGGTTCATAGGCGCTGCCGGTCAGCAGGGTGCCTGATTTTTCCAAGGATTGGAAAACTGCCGGGTAATTTTCCGACTCGAACAGCGCACGGGCGCGCCAGTAGGCGAACGCATCCTGCTGCGGAAGAGAAGAGGATTCATCGGCCAGAATCACGGCATCCTTAAATTTTCGTTCGCCGATCAGCGCGCGCACCAGCAGAATCGTTAGTTTGGCCTCATCATCCGGCGGGCGGACGATACTGAGCGACTCCCATATCTGCTGTTCGGCGAGTGGATAGAGTTCGTCCTCCAGCGCCGCCTCAATCTGACGGGTCGCAAGCGGCTCCTGCGCAAACAGCGCAGGCGCAAGCAGAAGCAGAAAGAGATATGTCGTTGGAAGCCTGAAATTCATTGCCGCGCAGTATCCTGTTTCCCACGCGCTTCTTCCAGCCTTTTTACAAAGCTCCTGCGGGGCGGGATTTTTCTGCATCCTTTGCTTGCGAGAGCCGACCGTCCCGAAAAAGGAACGCCGGATTTTCCAAGGTTTGGAAACATCCGGCGCAAAAGTTCCGAGGCTTGGAACGTTTATGCAGTCAAAAGGTCGACGAGCGCGGCTTCCTGCTGGACGCCGATGAAGTCGCGGACTTTTTCGCCGTCTTTAAAGAGAATCAGCGTCGGGATTGAGCGGACGCCGAACTGCGCGGCCAGCGCCGGGCTTTCATCGACATTCACTTTGGCGATCACGGCTTTGTCACCGATTTTGTCAGCCACTTTTTCGAGGATCGGAGTCTGCAGCTTGCATGGTCCGCACCACGGGGCCCAGAAATCGACCAGAACGGTTCCGGCGGCGATGGTTGAGGCGAAATTATCAGCGGTAAGTTCTTTTAATTTTTCAGACATATTTTCTCCCTTTTGTTTTGGTATTGCCGACTATAGGACTTGGGTATAATCGGCGCAAGTCTAAGACCGAGTGTATTTTAGATTGTTCACGAAAAAATACGTTTTGTGCGGAGAGGGAAACCGATATGTTTGCCGGAACAATGGAGAGCCTGTGAATCATTCGTGGATAGAAATCAGTCGAAGCCGGTTAAAACAGAACGTGCAGGCGTTATGTTCATCCATTCCCGCGCCAACCGAAGTCATGTTTGTGGTCAAGGCCAACGCCTACAGTCACGGACTGGTTCCCGTGGCGAAAACGGCAGCGGAAGAGGGCGTTAAATGGTTTGCCGTCGCATTTCTTGATGAAGCGCTTCGCCTGCGCGCCGAGCTGCCGGATGTGAATATTCTGGTGCTGGGGCTGGTGCTTCCGGAGCATGTCGGCGAGTTGCTTGCAAAGCGGATTCTTCCCGTTGTGACTTCTCTGGAACACGGACGGTCTCTTGCCGAAGTTGCGCGGGCCGCAGGCAGAACGCTGCCCGTTCATTTGAAAGTGGATACCGGCATGGGGCGTATGGGTGTGCAGTGGGATGAAGTTGCCGCGACCGTTCAGGCGCTGAATAAAGCAGGCGGACTGGAGTGGGCCGGTGTGTGCAGCCATTTTGCCCGCGTGGATCCGGATCAGCCGGATCACGCGGCGGCTCAGGCGCAGAAGTTTAATGAGGCGCTGAAGTCTCTGCCCGCAACGGCGTTTAAACATATTTCCAGCAGTCGCGCGGCGCTCTATTTTCCCGAATGGGATTTGAACGGAATCCGGCAGGGCATTGTGCTTTACGGATACGGCGCAAATGATCCGAAGGGCCGTTTTCAAACCCGGCCGATTCTTCAGTGGAAATCGCGCGTGGTGCAGGTCAAAGCCGTTCCGGCCGATTTCGCGGTCGGTTATTACGGAACCTACCGCACGGAATATCCGACGCAGATCGCGACGCTGGCCGTCGGGTACGCGGACGGCTATAACCGCGCGCTGAGCAACCGTGGCGATGTGCTGATCGGCGGGCGGCGCTGTGCGGTGGCCGGGCGCGTCAGTATGAACTGGGTCACGGTCGATGTCGGACCGGATGCAGTTGTGAATGTCGGTGACGAAGCCGTTCTGATCGGCGAGCAGGGTGAGGAAGCCATCTGGGCCGATGAACTGGCGAAAATCTGCCGCACCATCCCGTACGAAATTCTCACCAGCATCAACGCTTCGCTGGAGCGGCGGTATACGTTGTAGGGCGGGCTCCATGAGCCCGCCTCCGCGATCAAGGATCGCGGCTGCATGCCCTAAACGTTAAAGAGGAATTCAACGACGTCGCCGTCCTGCACGACGTACTCTTTGCCCTCGGTGCGCATCAGCCCCTTTTCGCGGCAGCCGCTTTCGCCGCCGTAGGTGATGTAGTCGTTATAGGAAATCACCTGAGCGCGGATAAAGCCGCGTTCAAAGTCGGAGTGAATCACGCCAGCCGCCGCCGGAGCTTTCCAGCCGCGATGGATCGTCCAGGCGTGAACTTCCTTCGGGCCGGCGGTCAGATAGCTGATCAGGCCGAGTGTGTGATAGCCGGTGCGGGCGATCTGGTCGAGCCCGCTTTCGGTCACGTTGTATTCCTTCAGAAATTCAGCCGCTTCGGCCTCGTCCATCCCGATCAGATCCTCTTCCATCTTGGCGCAGATTTTGACGGTATCAGCACCTTTTGAATCGGCGTAGGCGCGGACGGCTTTCACCCACTCGTTGTCTTCGGCCATGCCGGACTCATCCACGTTAGCGCAATAGATGATTTTTTTATCGGTCAGCAGCGGCGACTCTTTCAGGAAGGCCTGAATGTCGTCGGTGTCGTGCTCTGAAAAGCTGACAGCGGGTTTGCCTTCGCCAAGGTGCGCCAGCAGGCGTTTTACGCCGGCCAGCTGTTCGGCGAGTTTTTTGTCATTCCGGGCCAGTTTTTCCATGCGCTGGGCGCGGGTTTCCAAGGTTTGGAAATCGGAGAGAATCAGCTCGGTTTCGATCACATCGATATCGCGCATCGGATCGACAGATCCGTCTACATGCACCACGTTTTCATCTTCAAAGCAGCGGATTACGTGAAGAAGGGCATCGGTTTCGCGCACGTTGGCGAGGAACTTATTGCCGAGCCCTTCGCCGCGGCTCGCGCCTTTCACCAGACCGGCGATATCGACAAAATCGACCGTGGCGTAAACCACTTTTTTCGGATTGGCCATGGTCGCCAGCTTGTTCACGCGCAGATCGGGAACCGGAACAATCGCCTTGTTCGGCTCAATCGTGCAGAAGGGATAGTTGGCGGCTTCCGCGTTTTGTGCGCGTGTCAGCGCGTTAAAAATTGTTGATTTTCCAACGTTTGGAAGACCCAGAATACCAATACTTAAACTCATAGCTTTACTCCGTAAAAGCCGTGGAAGTTAGCCGCAAAAGCGCGCAAAGACCACAAAAAAGAGGTGCGGTTTTTTTACCAGGTCAGCGTGAGCGACACGCCGGCGTAGCGTTCGGGTTGGCGCTGGCCGGGGAAGGTCTGGAAGTTGTCGTCCCATG
>JAQUXG010000038.1 GCA_028692515.1 Kiritimatiellales bacterium
ATCGAATGTTTTTCTCAACTGGCTATCCGCATCGACATCCAGAAAGATAAAACGTCCAGCGCGCAAAAGGTTCTCGCGGGCTCGCTCGGCATTCTTGCGGACTAACTCATTTTGACTCTTTAGCCCCAATTGGAGGATCGGTTTGGCTTTATCCGGCTGAACATAAAAGCTTCTGTCTTTAGATGCCGAATCAGTCAATTTGGCGAAACACTCGACAACGAGTGCCGGATACTCGTCCAACAGCTTTCGTAGAGTTTCCAGACAAATTGACGTTTTTACATCATCTGCTTTGCTCACATCCAGTGTTCGAGAAAAGGCCTTGAGCCGCCACTCTGCATCCAAACACTCCGCTCCCAGCCAAAAAGTGAACTCTTTCATTTCCGCCGGATTTTTTTGCTCACAGCGCCAGTCGAAAAACTCAATAACTTTGTCCTTAAGGGCCTCGCCCAACTGCTTTCCGCTGTTTTTTAGATTACGTCCGATGCGATCAAATAAATGAGCCCAGCGTCCATCATCATGTTTTGTCTGCTCATAGAACCGGGCTAAGAGGCTGGCATCCCCCGTCAGCGGGAAAATACCCCACAGATAATAGGTAAAAAGATGATCACCCAAGGAGTCGACCAGAGTTTTCCATTTATTATTCTCTGCCTTGTCTTGCGGAATATTTTCCAAGGCAAACTCCATGTCGTCTTGAACAACCAAAAAGAGGGGCTTATAGGGTCGGCTATGACGAAGAAAAAGGTCAAATGCTTCCATCCATACCCGCAGATTGCCTTGAGGGAAGAGCCAATCTTTGTGACGCTTAGCTCAATCGGCATCAAGCGTAAAAATGCGTCCATAGTATAATCCCAGAAGCGCGTGTTCAGGCAGTGTCAATGGTCGCGTTGCCCCCATTCGCTTCTCGAGAATAGGAGTGGCGCTACTCCCACGATATAAAATGGCTTTAAGTTCCGTTATCGGCACACTTTTCTGCCTGTTCTTTATATTTCCTAAGAAGCTCACGCTCCATCACAGCTGGCATAACTAAACGCAAGCTGCCTTTCTTGAATCGTTCCTTTAATGATGAGAAATCCTTTGTATCAAGCCGATACCCTTGCTTCACATATACCTGTGTATCAATGTAAAGCGCTGTAGGAACATGTCGCATAGCTCAGGTCTTATTTCCAAGCCGAATAGTGGCGGAGCGGGCGTGGGCGTCGAGGGTTTCGACGCGACCGAAGGCTTCGACAACCGAAACGGTTTCTTCGAGATCTTCTTTGGTGAAGTGAATGAGGCTGATGCGTCGGCGGAAGTCTTCGACCGTCAGGCCGGAGAAAAAAGCCGCGGTGCCGCCAGTCGGCAGAACATGGCTCGGCCCGGCGGCGAAGTCGCCGACGGCTTCGGGCGTCCACGGACCCATGAAAATCGCGCCGGCGGTGTTGATCTTTTCAGCCACCTTTTCGGCATTCTTCACGATCACTTCCATGTGTTCGGGCGCAAAGCGGTTGCAGAGCTCGATGCCTTTTCCAATGGTTGGAACCACGACCAGAATACAGCCGCGCGCCATCACTTTGGCAACCGGCTCTTTGCGACTGAGCGTTGCCGCCTGCGTTTCAAGTTCGGCGCGAACGGCCTTGGCCAGTTTTTCGGAGGGGGTAATCAAGAGCGCTTTTTCGGAGCCGGTTCCGTGTTCGGCCTGCGAGAGCAGGTCGGCGGCGACGTGCGCCGGATTAGCAGAGTCGTCGGCCAGTACGGCAATTTCACTCGGGCCAGCGACCATGTCGAGGGCGACATCGCCGTAAACGAGGCGTTTGGCTGCGGTAACGTACGGCCCGCCGGGGCCGACAATTTTCTGCACTTTGCCGATGGTTTTCGTGCCGTAAGCCATCGCACCGATGGCTTGAATTCCGCCAATTTTATAAATTTCGGTTGAGCCCGCCAAATCGAGCGCAAAGAGGATGTAGGGATTCACCGTGCCGTCCGCTCGCGCTGGCGTACAGGCGACACGTTCTTTGACGCCGGCAACTTCGGCGAGCGTGAGGGTCATGAGTGCGGTGGAAGCAAGCGGCGCGGCACCGCCGGGGATGTAGGCACCGACGCGGTCGAGCGCGACAAATTTTTCGCCGAGCCAGCCGCCCTGCGGCGCGGGCATGCACCAGTCTTCCCGAAGTCCGGCGATGGCAAATTCGGCAATGCGTTTGTGCGCCTCCTTGGCGGCCTTTTTAAACGCGGCGTCGACTTCTTTTTTGGCGGCGGCGATTTCGACTTTGGTGACGCGCAGTGTAGCGAGCGTGACCGGCGAGCGGTCGAACTGCCGGGCGAATTTGACGACGGCGCGATCGCCCTTCTTTTTAATCTCGGAGAGCACGTCGGCGGCGATTTTGTCAGCGCCTTTTTCGACCGGCGGGCGGAGCAGGAAATCTTCAATTTTTACGGAGCACCCTTTGGCGCTGTATTTCAGAATGGGAGCATCGGTCTTTTTCATGCGACTAGGTTGCTATACAGTGCTTCGCATCGCAAGAGCAGAATGATTCCGCTCAACGATCGACCTCCCTGTGTCGTCACACAGTGGATTTTCCAATGTCTGGAAAAATTCTGAAATCCGGCCACGCCGGTTCCAGCCATTGGAAACTGCGATTATGCGTACTGTTTGAAGTATTTGATGGTGTGCTTGAGGCCTTCTTCGAGCGGCACTTTCGGTTCCCATCCCAGTTTTTCTTTGGCAACGGTGATATTCGGCTGGCGCTGTTTCGGGTCATCAGACGGAAGCGGCTCGAAAATCAGTTCGGATTTGGAGCCGGTCAGTTTGATGACCGTTTCAGCCAATTCAAGCATGGTGAATTCACCGGGGTTGCCAAGGTTGACCGGGCCGGTAACGTCGTCGGGCGAGTCCATCAGCTTGAGGAAACCTGCGATCAGATCGCTGACGTAGCAGAAGGAGCGGGTCTGCTGGCCGGAGCCGTAAATGGTGATCGGCTCACCGCGCAGCGCCTGCATGATGAAGTTGCTGACGACGCGGCCGTCGTGCGGGTGCATGTTCGGGCCATAGGTGTTGAAGATGCGGGCGACTTTGATTTGCACGTTGTTCTGGCGGTAATAGTCGAAGAAGAGCGTTTCGGCGCAGCGTTTGCCTTCGTCGTAGCAGGAGCGCGTTCCGATGGGGTTGACGCGGCCCCAGTAGGTTTCCGGCTGCGGGTGGACTTCCGGGTCGCCATACACTTCGCTGGTGGAGGCCTGGAAAATTTTTGCGCCGACGCGTTTAGCGAGGCCAAGCATGTTGATGGCCCCGATGACGCTGGTTTTGGTGGTCTGCACCGGGTCGTGCTGGTAGTGAGGCGGAGAGGCCGGACAGGCCAGATTGAAAATTTCGTCCACTTCAACAAAAAGCGGGAAGGTGATGTCGTGCCGCAGGATTTCAAAGCGAGAGTTATCAAGCAGGTGCGCCACGTTACCGCGCTGGCCGGTGAAAAAATTGTCCGCACAAACAACGGCGTAGTCACGTTTCAGCAGGGCTTCGCATAGATGGGATCCGAGAAATCCAGCGCCGCCCGTGACCAGAACCCGTTTATTGAAGTGGTATTTCTTCATGCTTTGTTTATCCTCTGCTTTTTAAAACCTGCGTGATGCTATCTTTCCACCCTATGGAAACCAACCAAAAACTGATTCTCGCCAGCACTTCGCCCAGGCGCGCCGAACTGCTCACCAGTGCGGGGCTTGTCTTCGCGGTGCAACCTCCGAATGCCGATGAAAAACTGCATGCCGGAGAAACGCCGGTGGAGTATGCCGTACGCACAGCGCGCGAAAAAGCGGAGAGTCTTCCGATTGATTCCGGATCTGTTGTAATCGGCGCGGACACGGTGGTCGCCGCTGAAGGACACATTCTCGGCAAACCGGCGGATGCGGAAGATGCAACCGCCATGCTCCGCCTTCTTTCCGGCAAGCTTCACGAGGTTGTCACGGGGGTTTGTTTAAGGTCTTCTGAAAAGACCGTCTGTTTCCATGTGGCGACAGCGGTGCTGTTCCGTGATCTTTCCGATACGGAAATCTCGGCCTACGTTGCGACCGGCGACCCGCTGGATAAAGCGGGTGCTTATGCGATTCAAAACGGAGCGGCGGGCATGGTGCGGCGCATCGACGGCTCCTACTCGAACGTGGTCGGCCTGCCGCTCTGTGAGGTCATCGAAGCACTGGAGAATTTCTGATGGATGCGGGACTTTATATCGTGGGCACACCGATCGGACACCTCGGCGACATGACCGCGCGCGGCATTGAAACACTCAAAGAGTCCTCGCTGATCCTCGCGGAGGACACGCGTACGACACGCAATCTGTTAAATCATTTTGAGATTAAAACGCATTGCATCAGTTGCCATAAATTCAACGAAGCACAACGGTGCGACGAGATTATCGCCCGCATCCGTAACGGCGAAGCAGTGGCGATGGTGACGGACTCGGGGATGCCCTGTATTTCCGACCCCGGCGCGCGCGTCGTCGGGGCCTGCCGTGCGGCAGGCGTCATGATTACCTCCGCCCCGGGTCCGACTGCAGTCACGACCGCACTGGCGCTGAGCGGTTTCGGCGGACACGGGTTTCTCTTTGCCGGGTTTCTCGCGCGCAAGAGCGGCGCGCGGCGCCGGACGCTCGAACAGTGCGCCGCCCTGCCCGTGCCGGTGATTCTATACGAATCGCCCTACCGCCTGTTGAAACTGCTCGAAGAAATCGAAGCCGTTATGGGCGCAACGCGACGCGTTTTTGTGGCGCGCGAGCTGACAAAAAAATTCGAGGAACTGCTCAGCGGAACACCGGTAGAGATCCGGCAACAGTTCGGCGAACGTACCGTCAAGGGGGAGTGCGTTGTGATTGTTGATTCCGCCGGATAAGGTTTTACATCTTATCATTTGCACTGCTCTGGGGTGCCGACTAGACTTTGGATGTTTAGAAATAGGGGTTTTTTGATTTATGCAGGAAATGGAACAAAACAAAGACGATTTGCAGGCTGCCATTGCCGGCGACAAAATTTTCATCCGGGTGACCGGACGCGGTTCCTTCAGGGTCAGCGCCACGCTGAAGCAGTTTATTGCCGAGATGATCTCGAAACAGACCATCTCCGCCGTAGTACTTGATCTGGCCGATTGTATCGGCATGGACAGTACCTTTATGGGCGTGCTCGCCGGACTCTCCGGGCGTCTGAAGCTGACGGGACAGGCTCTGGAACTGATCAACCTTTCTGAAAAAAACGAGAACCTGCTGGCCACGCTGGGCGTTGATCAAGTCATCACCCACTACAGCCACAGCCACGGACACTCCCTGCCCGAACAATCTGCGGAGTCGCTTCCCACCGCCGCGGCCACCAAAAAAGATCTGGCCGAAACCGCCTTGCAGGCCCACGAAACGCTGGTTGAACTCAGCGAGGAAAACCGCCCGCGGTTTAAACGGGTTATTGAATATTTGAAGGTGGATGTAGACCGACTGAATAGATAAATCTATGGAATCATCCATTCCAATCTGGCTTGTTGAACTGCTGATTTTTCTTTTTGGCGCACTGCTGTCCGCCGTGATCTGCCGGATACTGTGCAGAAGCCGGAAAACCCGGAAAAAGAATATGGAGCTCCGGCAGGAGCGCGAAATCATCTTCGATTTCATCCATAACATCGGCGAGGTTTTTGCCAACGCCGAGGAGATCAACATTGAATCCCTGCTCAAGCGGATTCTTTTCTTCGCAACCAAGACGGGCAAATCCGCTTCCGGAGTTATTTACCTCTACAACGAAGATCGCACCCGGCTCTTCGCCCGCGCCGTCTCCGGAATTTTTCCCCCGCTTTACGATGTCGAACAGGTGCACACCGAGCAGCTTCTTGCCAAATCCCAGCACCTTGAAACGCTGGTTAAAACCCGCCCGGTCGACAACGGAGAAGGTCTGATCGGGACTTCCGCCGCCGTCGGAAGCGGCATTGTCATCGAAGACGCGGAGCTGGATGCGCGCGTTCCGGTCTATCATGACGCTTTTCTCCGGATTCATTCGCTACTGATCGTTCCGATGCGTTTTGGGAACGAAGTCCTTGGCGTCATCGCGCTGGCCAACCGAACCGATGGACAGCCCTTTACCGCCGGAAACCTTAATCTTCTTCAGGCGATGGCGGATCAAGCCTCCGTGCCGGTTCACTACGCCGGACTTAAAGCCGATCTGGATCGCAAGCGTCAGCTTGACCGCGACATGCAAACCGCGCAACAGATTCAGATGTCACTCCTCCCGCTGGAGCTGCCCGAAAGCGAAGGCGTCCGGATCGCCGCCAGCAATCTGCCCGCATTCAATATCGGCGGCGACTACTACGACGTGATTCAGATCGACAGCGAACACCTTGGAATCGCCATCGCCGATGTCTCCGGCAAAGGGATCGGCGGCGCGATGATGATGGCGGTCTGTCAGGGCGTTCTACGAGCCCGCGCGCCGCAGGAGCAAAGTCCCGCACGCATGCTCTCGGAACTCAACCGTGTCTTGAGTGCCAACCTCGCCGAAGACATGTTTATCACCATGCTTTATATGGTCTTCAACACCCGCACCCGCGAACTCAAGTTTGCACGCGCCGGCCACGAACGCCCGCTACTCAAGCGCCCCGGCGCCAAATCATCCGAAGCGCTTGATGCGGCCGGTATCGCCATTGGTCTGGCTGATGAGAAAATTTTTGACAGCGCCATTCAGGATGCCTCGGTGCAACTCTCTTCCGGGGATGTTGTTGTCATCTACACCGACGGGGTCACCGAAGCCCTTAATGACAAAAACGAGGAGTGGGGATCCGACCGTCTTCTGCAGGCCATCGATGATAAGTCGGCATCCGGCGTTGACGAGCTGATTCAAACCGTCCGCACCCGGCTGGCGCGGCATATCGGTGCGCAACCGCAATACGACGATATCACCCTGCTCGCGTTAAAGGTCGATTAACACCGCTCTTGCAGGAAGCGCAGATTTTTCACCGCCTGATCAAACAGGCTGGCGGGTTCGTCTTCCCCCTTTTTCACCGTGCCCCTCACAAACTCAATGGCATAGCTGCCGCAAAACCCCGACGTATGCAGGACGCTGATCTGCTGCGCGCAATAATCCGCACGATCTTCCAAATTCAGAAAAAAGAACGGCTCGGCAACATCCCGAACCTGAACGTGCGCATGCACAATCCGCACGCCCAGTGCCTGCAGCCAACGTTCAACCTCTTCGCCGGTGAGCATGAATGGATGAAATATGGCCTTCACCCTTTTTTCAGAAAGCTGATCCAGACAGGCTTTGGCCAGCGCCGGGGTTTCGGCCGATGTGCCCGGATGACATTCGCACCACGCCTCCACGCCGGCAGGAAGCGCTTCCATCCAGCGCTCGAAACAGCGCATCTCATCGCGAAGATTTTCAGGCTCCTTCCCGAAATTAAATTTGAAGGCTTTCGGCTTCAGCCGGGTAATCGCTTCCGCCGCCTTCTGCCGCAATGCCTCGCCGGCCGGGTCAAACGTAATGTAACTGTTGTACACCCTGACCGGCAGTGTTGCCTGACAGATCCGCTGGCGCTCCTGCTCATCCGGCTCCAGATAATGAGACTCAAAAAGTTCGATGCCGGAAAACCCGGCATCCTGCGCCGGCGAAAACCACTCACTGGCCACCAGAAGATTCGGCTGTCCCTGATGCTTGACCCACCGGTTCGGTTCCAGACCCACAGTCGCCAGATAAATTTCAGGTGTCATAACAACTCTCTTTCTTCAGATTCCGAAAAGCCGGGGCATTTTGCCGCAGGACGGGCGGGATTGAAAGCCCGACGATATGCGAACTGATTTTTTTCCAGACATTGGAAAAGGGCTCTGCTAACTTGTGCGCTATGGTAGAAAAGAGCACACCGATGATGGATCAGTACCGGAGTATCCGTCGCGAACTCCCGGAAAACACCATCCTCTTTTTCCGCCTCGGCGACTTCTATGAAATGTTTATGGACGATGCCAAGGAAGCCGCGCGCATTCTCGACATCACCCTGACCAAGCGCCACGACATTCCCATGTGCGGAATTCCGTACCACGCCGCAGAGGGCTATCTGGCTCAGCTGATCGACGCGGGCAAAAAAGTCGCCATCTGTGAGCAGGTTGAAGATCCCGCCGCCGCCAAAGGAATCGTCAAACGCGCGGTGACGCGGATTGTAACGCCCGGCACGATTCTCGACGAAGGGACGCTTGACCGCGCCAAAAATAATTATCTCGCGGGACTCGTGCGCGACGGCGAACGCTTCGGTCTCGCCATGCTCGACCTTTCCACCGGCGCGTTCTGGATCGAAGAATCGTCCAGCACCGGCGCGCTGGCGGGCAACCTCGCGCGCTACGCGCCGCAGGAGTGTATCGTGGCCGAGGCCTCTGCGAGCGATGAGGTTCTTCTTCCAATCCTTGGAAAAACACTCCAGACCGTTTGCGAAGACTGGACTTTCGAAGCGGCCAACGCCGAGGACACGCTGCTGCGTCACTTTAAGGTGCACTCGCTCAAAGGCTTCGGCTGCGAAAACTCGCCGCTCGGCCTGCGCGCGGCGGGCGCGGTGCTTCATTATGTCGCCACCGAACTGCGCCGCAACCTCGCGCATGTCCGCCGCATTCAGGTGAAAAATCCCGACGACTATCTGCTGCTCGACGAAACGACGGTGATGAATCTCGAACTGGTTGCGCCGCTCAACCCGGCGCGGCAGGGCCCGAAGTCCACTCTGCTCTCCGTGATCGACACGACGCGCACGGCGATGGGCGCGCGGCTTCTGCGCGACTGGATTGTCCGCCCGCTGCGCGACCTCAGCGCGATCAATGCACGGCTCGATGCGGTGCAGGCTTTTACGGATAATCGCACGCTGCTGGTGCAGACGCGCGAACTGCTCGGCGACATGCGCGACCTCGAGCGGATGATGTCGCGACTCGGCTCGGGCGGCGGCAACGCGCGCGACCTGCGCGCCGTCGGCGAATCGCTCGGCCAGATTCCAAAACTAAAAGAGCTGCTGGCGGCCAACCCGAATTTCCAAACCTTGGAAAAATCACTGACGGAACTTCCAATCATTGGAAAAATCATTGACGAAGCGATCGACGACGAGCCGGCCGTTTCGACGAAAGAAGGCGGAATGATCCGTCGCGGCTTTTCGGCGGATCTCGACGAGTTGCGCGACGCGGCCGGCAAGGGCAAACAGTGGCTGGCGGAGTTTCAGGCGACGGAGCAGGAGCGTACCGGCATCAAGTCGCTGAAGGTTCGTTACAATAAAGTGTTCGGCTATTTTATCGAGATCACGAACAGCAATCTGTCGATGGTTCCGGAGAGCTACATTCGCAAGCAGACGATGACCAACGCGGAGCGGTTTATCACGCCGGAGCTGAAAGAGTACGAAAACAAGATTCTCGGCGCGCAGGAGCGGGCCGTCGCTCTGGAGTTCGAACTTTTCACGCAGATCCGCGGCGAGGTCGTGAAACAGATTGATGAAATTCAGCGCAACGCCCGCGCCGCGGCCGAGGCCGATGTGCTGGCCGCATTTGCCGAGAACGCGCTGACGCGCCGCTATGTGCGGCCGATGATGAGCGATGGCGATGAACTGCTTCTGCGCGACGGCCGCCATGCGGTAGTCGAACAGATGCCGGATGCCGAACGGTTCGTACCGAATGATACGACGCTGAATTGTTCCGATCATCAGCTGATTGTGATTACCGGCCCGAACATGGCGGGAAAATCAACCTATATCCGGCAGGTGGCACTGATTACGATTATGGCGCATATCGGTTCGTTTGTTCCGGCGAACGAAGCAAAAATCGGGCTGGTCGATCGCGTGTTCACCCGCGTCGGTGCCAGCGATGATCTGGCGCGCGGACGTTCGACGTTTATGGTGGAGATGCAGGAAACGGCGAACATTTTGAATAATGCGACGCCGAAGAGTCTGATTGTGCTCGATGAAATCGGGCGCGGCACGAGTACGTTTGACGGCATCAGCATCGCGTGGTCGGTGGCGGAATTTCTCTGCACCAATCCGGCGGTTCGTGCCAAGACACTGTTTGCGACGCACTATCACGAATTGACCGATCTAAGCCTGACGATGCCGGGCGTGCAGAATGCCAACGTGCTGGTGAAGGAGCGCGGCGACCAAATCACCTTTCTGCGCAAGATTGTTCCCGGCGCGGCAGACAAGAGCTACGGAATACACGTCGCGCGGCTGGCGGGTCTGCCGCAATCGGTGCTCGAACGGGCCAATGAGATTCTGCGCAACCTCGAAGAGGGCGAGTTTGAGGCAGAAGGCGCACCGAAGATTGCACGGCATGGATCGCGCCGGAAAAAACCGAATGACTCGCAATTGGATCTTTTTTAATGGCGGACGAGAGCCGGGGATTCCTGCTTGTAAAAAGAGCTTGATCTACTAGACTCCGACCAATTGTTTCAATCAGGGAGTTCTTGCCTTATGAGTAACAAAAAGTCGCTTGGCGTCATTCTCGTTGTCTTCGGGTTATTCCTTCTTGCCCTCACGGGAATCCGCACCATTAGCAGTCCGGACATCTTCACGCATATCGCGCTGGGGCAGGCACATAGCGTAAAAGCCGACACTCTGGCCTACACCATGGCCGGAAAACAGTGGATCAATCTGAATCCACTCTATAACAGTCTGGTTGCTCTGCTCTGGTCACTCGGCGGCGCAGGACTGGTTACTCTGGTTCATGTACTGGCCGTTACAGCCGCCTTTGTCTTAATGCTTAATTTCGGCAGAAAATGGGGCGGCTCGCTGAGTCAGGGACTGGCTCT
>JAQUXG010000039.1 GCA_028692515.1 Kiritimatiellales bacterium
CCTCACTGCGCCTGCTCGAAAGTGCCGCGACGGCACCGGGTCAGATTCATCCGTTTGCGGGGGAGACTGAGATTTTCATCACGCCCGGCTATCAGTTTAAAATCGTCGATCTGTTGCTGACCAACTTCCATCTGCCGCGCTCCACGCTCTTTATGCTCGTCTCCGCTTTCGCCGGGCTGGAAAAAATGCACGCTGCCTACGAACACGCTAAAGAAAAGGGCTACCGCTTTTATTCCTACGGTGACGCCTGTCTGCTCAAGCGGGAAATGAATTAACCGCTAGCTTTTTTGAATAAACGAGTTTAAACGGTTTTATACGAGGTTTACTCATGAAAGGGTGCGTATGGATATATCGATTGAAGGTAGTGATAGTGGAAGCGTGTTTTTGATGGCCATTTTTATGGCGGCACAACTGGGCCCACTGGTTGCATTAATCGGTTCGGTATTTTCGGTGATGATATCTGTTCTGGCCTTCAGGAAGGGAATATTTTGGCTCGCCTACACATTCCTGCTGTTGCCTCTAATTCTGGTGGCAGGTTGTATTGTCCAGTTTCTAGCCCTGTCTAACATGACTGAAGCCTACGCCGTTGCTATGGCGGTGGCTTCGATCAGTATAAATCTAATCATGCTTTCCCCGTATATCGTTGTGTTTACCGTTTTACAAAAACTCAAACCGGCGAACAAGAGCAGAGTGCTCGCCAGCGATGAAGAGTAGAGTAAACGTGATCTGCGCGTTTTTTTCTTAGACATTGGTATAAAAAAAGCCGCCCGGTGAGGGGCGGCTTTCGCATTTTCCAAACATTGGAAAACTTAGGCATCGCCGAGCTGCCAGCGGGTGTAGCGCTTGATGGTGACGGTGTCACCGATCTCTTTGCTTTTCGCTTCGAGCAACTGGGTGATGCTGATCTTGTCTTCTTTGACGAACGGCTGTTCGATGAGGCAGATCTGAGAGTAAAACTTGTTGAGTTTACCTTTCAGAATGCCTTCGACGATGTTGGCCGGTTTGCCTTCAACCTGTTTGAGGAAGAGGGCTTTTTCGTCTTCAACGAGCTGGGCGGGAACGCCGGAGCGATCGAGCGATGCCGGACGGGCCGCTGCAATCTGCAGGCAGATGTCGAGCGCCAGTTCTTTGTAGACGGCGTTGTTGAGCGTATCGGCTTTTTCGAATCCGAGTTCAGCGAGTACACCGCAGGTGCCGCCCATGTGGATGTAGCTGGCAATTGCGCCGGAGCCTTCAACGACGAATTTTTCGCTCTTGCGCAGAACGATGTTTTCGCCGATCTCAGCGACTTTGGCGACGATGTCGGCTTTGAATGCTTCGGCGGGGTTGCCGTTGCAATCCATCGCTTTATCGGTCATTTCAACCACGAATTTCTGGAAGATTTCGTTACGGGTAACGAAGTCGGTTTCGCAGTTGATTTCGATCATCACGCCGGTCTTGCCGTCGTCGGAAACTTTCGCGGCAATTTTGCCGTTTTTGGCGACGCGATCCGCTTTCTTGGCGGCGACAGCCATGCCGCGCTCGCGCAGCAGTTTGAAGGCTTTTTCTTTGTCGCCTTCAGCTTCCTGAAGCGCGCGTTTGCACTCCATCATGCTGACGTTGGTGGCGTCGCGAAGTTCTTTGACCATGCTTGCAGTGATTTCTGCCATTGTACTGTCCTCTCTGTTTATAAATTACTCAGCCTTGGCTTCTTCGACCACAGGAGCTTCTTCCGTCTTCGCCTCATCGGCTTCGCCGGACACGTCGGCGACTGGAGCGGCTTCTTCAACGACCGGGGCAGGAGCTTCTTCGATGACCGGAGCGGCTTCAGCAACTTTCACTTCAGCGGCTTTGGCTTCAGCTTTTGCTTTTTCAGCTTTGGCTTCGTCCTTTTTGGCCTTGTCGGCGATCACTTTTTCTTTTTTCAGTTTGTCGAGAACCTTGGCGCGCTTTTTCTTCTCTTCGTCTTCTTTGGCTTTGCGCTCTTCGCGGGCGGCGTCGGCAATTTTCCGTTCAGCGTCCTGCTCATCTTTGCGGCGTTTGTCTTCAGCGGCTTTGGCTTTGACGAAGGCGTCGTGCGCTTCGGCAATGGTGTCGCCGAGGATTTCGGCGATCAGGCTGAGCGAACGAATGGAGTCGTCGTTGCCCGGGATCGGGTATTCGACGGCGTCCGGATCGGCATTGGTGTCGACGAGAGCGACGACCGGAATGTTCAGGCGCTGGGCTTCAGCGATGGCCAGTTTTTCGCGGCAGGTATCGACGACGAACATGGCGCCCGGCAGGGAGGTCATGTCTTTAATACCGGTCAGGTTGCGTTCGAGTTTGGTGAGTTCGCGGCGCAGGACGGACTGTTCCTGTTTCGGATAGGCTTTCAGCTTTACTTCGTCAGCGAAGATTGCCTGAAGGTCTTCCATGCGTTTGATGCTCTTACGAACGGTCTGGTTGTTGGTGAGCATGCCGCCGAGCCAGCGGTAGATGACGTAGGGCTGACCGGCTTTTTCGGCAGCTTCCTGAAAGATGGAGCGGGCCTGTTTTTTTGTTCCTACGAACAGGATTTTGCGTCCGTTACCGACAACACCGGCCAGAAATTCCTGAGCCAGCTTGATCTGTACGAGGGTTTTCTGGAGGTCGATGACATAAATCCCGCCTTTGGCGCCGTGAATGAAGCGCTTCATTTTGGGATTCCAACGTTTGGTCTGATGACCGAAGTGCAGGCCTGCGTCCAGCAATGCCTCAATGGTTACTGTCTTTTCTGATGACATAACGAGCCCCTTTCTATAGTTCTTTTTGAACAATCCGCTTTGGCTTTCCGGGGGCAGCCGGAACAGCACTCGCTTCAGCCCCGCACATGCGGAAGCTATTAAGGGGGCGTTTATACGCAGATGTGCGCCGACGCGCAAGAGAAAATGCTCAATAAACAAGGCTCATTACCCACTGTTCACGGCAATGAGAGTTGAGCATTGAATATGGGATATTGAATATTTTTCTGCCAGCCGGGCGGCTACTTTTCTCCCGCGAGAACTTCCGCGATGTTGAAGGCGTGGTCTTTGATGCGGCGGTAGGCGCTGAGCATGTCAGGCAGAATCAGGCTGACCAGCGGGGAGATTTTTCCGGCCGCCAGCCGTTCCAGATGGCGGGAGCGGAATTCTTTAGCCCGTGCCGTCAGCTCGTCGCTGCGGGTAATGGCTTCGCTGTGGATGTCGGAGCGGGATAAGAGGGCAGCGGCGATAAAATCGAGATACTCCGTAGTCAGGTCGTGCAGTTGAAGCAGTTCTTCCTGACCTTCCGGGCTGGGCAACAATTTATTATTCCGCAGTTTAATCTGCATCTTGAGAATGCCCGCGATGTAGTCGCTGATCGATTCATATTCATCGGCCATGCGCACCTGCCAGCGGGCTTCGTTGACCACATCGTGTGTCACATTGCCGGAGAGCAGTCCGCCGAGAAATTCTGTGATCTCCTTTTGGACATTATCGAGAATTTCCTCGCGGTGGAAAATCCGGCGGTTGAGTTCCTCATCCGGCTTTTCGGCAAATAGAGCGTTTCGCAGCTGCCCCATCATTTTTTTGACGCTTTCAGCCATGAACAGCAGTTCGTGACGCGACTGCTCAAGACCCAGTGACGGCGTGTCGAGCATGCGGACGTCCAGGTAGGTCAGATGGGGCGTTTCGTCGGCGACGGAGTCGGGCATCCAACGGGTCAGCAGGTTGGCCAGCATGCGGGTGAAGGGCAGGAACAGAACGACCAGCAGAACGTTAAAGGTGGTGTGCGCGATGGCAATCCCTTTGACGATGGTCAGATATTTCAGCTCGCCGTCCACCATGACGGAGAAGTCGGGGTCGAGCACCAGCATGTGGCGGATCAGCTGGATATAGAACGGGAAGCAGGCCGTGGTGAGAATGACGCCGATAATTTTTATAAGGATGTGCGCATAGGCGACGCGTTTGGCAGCACGACCTGTGCCGATCGAAGCCAGAAAGGCGGTGATGGTTGTTCCGATGTTCTGTCCCAGCACCAGCGCAACGGAGGTTTCAAAATTAATGATCCCGGCGCTGGCCAGTCCCATGGTGATTCCAACGGTTGCCGAAGAGGATTGAACAATCGCGGTAATTCCCGCACCGGCCAGCGCGCATTTCAGTACGCCCCAATAGGTGTTGGGCGTGAATTTCGAAAACCAGGCCAGAAACTCCGGCATATCCCGCAAGGGGCGGAATCCTTCTTTCATCAGCTCAAGCCCGAAAAAAACCATACCCAGGCCCATAATCAGCAGGGCGGTGCTGCGGGTCTTGTCATTTTTGCTGAACAAAAAGAAAAAGGCGGAAAACCCGAGCAGGGGCAGGCCGTATTTGCCGATTTCCAGCACCAGAATCCAGCCGGTGACCGTTGTGCCGATGTCTGCACCCAGAATCACACCGATGGCCTGCGCCAGCGTCATCAGTCCGGCGTTGGCAAAGCCGACCAGCATGACGGTGGTGACGGAGCTGGATTGAATCAGACAGGTGACGAGGAATCCGATGAGGCAGGCGGTAAAGCGGTTGCCGGTTACCGCGCCGATCATGGCGCGCAACCGGTTGCCGGCGGCCGCCTGCATTCCTTCGGACATATTTTTCATTCCGAGAAGGAAGAGTCCTAAACCTCCGCCAACCTCCAGGATAATCTCCAGCGGCAATGATGTTCCCATCCAGTCTCCTTATATATCCCACGCCCGCAGTGGACGATTATGGCGCGGACTATAGAAAAAATACGTACGGGATGAAACCCTTTTTCCAATGGTTGGAAAATGAAAAACCTGATTTTTCCAAGGACAGGAAAAATCAGGCTTGTGGGTACCAGACCGTGGAACTTTTCGAGAGCCCCGGGGCTGGCTATTTTTCGCCGGCAGCGACTTCGGCGATGTTGAGCGTGTGGTCTTTCATGCGGCGGTAGCTGTTGATCATGTCGGTATAGACGAGGCTGCTCAATGCCGTTACTTTACCTTCCGTCAGCCGGTCGAGATGACGTTGACGGTAATCCTTCATGATGCGGGTGATGTCTGCGCTGACCGGCAGCAGCATCATGGCCGCCTTGGAATCTTCAAAGCGCACGGCGGCGTTGACCTTTTTCACGTAATCAAGCACCCGTCGATTGAGGTCTTTGAATTCCTCCATTCCTTCGGGGGCAAAGACCAGTTCATTTTTGCGCAGTTTGCGCAGCCCCTTCAGGACGGCGGCGGCATAGTCGCTGACCGATTCATATTCGTCGGCCATGCGCATCTGGCGGCGGGCTTTTTCCATGATGTCATGCGGAACCTGTCCACTGATCAACTCGCCAAGGAAGACCATGACTTCCTTCTGTACGTTATCGAGGATATTTTCCCGATGGAAAATTTTCTTTTCAATTTCCTCATCCGGTTCCGCGTTTTCCAGCACTTTGGAGAGTTTTTCGAGCATCAGCTCAACGCTTTCGCCCATAAAGAGGATCTGTTTTTGCGACTGAATAACGCTGAGTGCCGGTGTGTCGAGCATGCGCACATCGAGATAGGTGAGGTGAGGCACTTCCGGCGCACCTTTTTCCGGCACCAGTTTGGTGACCAGTTTTGCGAGCAATCCGACAAACGGCAGGAAGATCAGCGTGTTGGTCACGTTAAAGACGGTATGTACCAGCGCGATTGCGGGCATGATGTGCGGATAGGAGGGCTCCCCATTATCCAGCATAAGCATCAGATTCGGGTTTTGTCCGAGGATTTTTGTAATAAATGGAAAATAGAAGGGGAGCGCGATCGCGGTGATCCAGATTACGCCGAGCACGTTGAAAACAATATGGGCATAGGCGGCCCGTTTGGCGTTGGTGTTGGTGCCGATAGATGCAAGAAAGGCGGTGATCGTCGTACCGATGTTTTCGCCCATCACCAGCGAGCCGGCGGTGGCGAAGTCGATCATCCCTGTACTGGCCAGCCCCATAGTAATCCCCAGCATGGCGGAGGACGACTGCACAATCATGGTGAGGATACAACCGACGGCCACGCATTTCAGCACGCCGAAATAGGAGGTTGCTTCCACAGAATGCAGCCAGTGAAGAAACTCCGGAACCGTGCGAAGCGGTTTAAATCCGTTGCTCATCAGCTCCAGCCCGAAGAAGATCATGCCAATTCCCATCATGGCCATACCGGTGTAGCGTACGCGCTCATTTTTGGAGAACAGAAAAAGGAAAGCAGAAATGCCGAGCAGCGGCAGGCCGTATTTGCCGACTTTGAGTGTCAGGATCCAGCCGGTAATGGTGGTTCCGATGTTGGCGCCGAAAATTACGCCGATGGCTTGAGTTAACGTCATCATCGCGCTGTTAACCAGACCGACCACCATCACCGTGGTGATGGAACTGGATTGGATGATACAGGTGACGGTCAACCCCACAATAACTGCGGTGAAGCGGTTGTCGGTTACTGCGGTGATGATCTTCCGCAACCGCTCGCCGGAGACGGCCTGCAATCCTTCGGACATATATTTCATGCCAAGCAGGAAAATGCCCAGTCCGCCAAGCACTTCGAATAGTACCGTCCAAATCAGTTCTGCATTCACGTTGTAATCTCCAGGGGTTGGAAGCTTAAAAACGAGCGGACTTTATCGGCCGCATCTCCATTAGTCAATTTCTAGCGCCCGGCTAACAAAACTCTAACAGTCGATTCATACAGTGCGTACAGATTTTGAACAGGAGACCGCCGGAGAGGTTCCGGAGGATGTCGCGAGAAAGCCGCCCGGCAATCACAAAGCCGGCGGAATGAACTGAAAAAGGGAGAAGAAAACGATGAAAAAAAGATTCATGATTATGGCTGCGACGGCGATTGCCGCTCTCAGCGTGCAGGCGCAGGGTTCCGACGAACTGGCCGTGTTGCAGAAACAGCTTAACGAACTTTCGGCTAAGATTGCTCAGATGGAGCAGTCGAATACCGATAAAATCGCCAAGCTCGAAGAATCCGCCGCGAAGAATAAAATTCCGGACTGGGTCAACGACACGAAGTTCAAGGGTGACTTCCGGTATCGCTACGAAAATATTTCAACAGACGGAACAAATTCAAAAGATCGCCAGCGTGTTCGTCTGCGCGTTGGGGCTTATGGATCCGTGAATGACTATGTCGACTACGGTGTTCGTTTGGCAACCGGCGGCTCCAGTGCCACCTCCGCCAATCAGGACATCGACGGGGGCACGAAAAAAGAAATCATGCTCGATCAATACTATGTCGATCTGCATCCCGACCTGCTAATGGGTTCGCACCTGATCATGGGCAAAATGCCTCAGCCGTGGATCGATCGCACCGGTTTGATCTGGGACGGCGACCTCAATCCTGAAGGACTTGCGCTGACCTATAAGAACACCTATAGCAATGGCGTCACGCTGATGGCTAATGCCGGAAGCTTTGTAATCAAAGAAGACAAAGGCGACGATCTTCAGCTCTGGGCTGCTCAGCTGGCCGGGGAAGCGAAAGTCGGTGATGCCAAAGTAACCCTGGGTGTCAGCGACTTTTACTATCAAAATGCCGGCAGCAAAGGTGCTGCACTTACCACATCAGGTGCTAATACGCCTGGAACCGGATTCAATCTGGTGGAAGGGTTCGGAAAAGTCAGCACGAAGATCGGCGACCTTCCGTTTGCTGTCAACGGACAGTATGTGATGAATGTTGACGCAGCGAGCAGCGACGACACAGCCTACCTGTTTGGCTTTGCCCTTGGAAAAGCCAAAAACAAAGGCGACTGGGAAGCCGGTTATAACTACCGCGACACCGGTGCGGATGCCGTCCCGGATGGTTTCAACGACTCCGACTTCGCCAACGGTCTGGCTGGCTCACATGGACATTCATTCTGGGCCAAATACCAGATCGCAAAAAACCTGCAGGGCGGCCTGACCTACATGATGGCGGTCGATAACGCCGATCGGGACGTCAACTTGTTCCAAGCCGATCTGAACTTTAAATTTTAAGGCTCCTGTTCACTGCCTCTGATTCGCAGAAGCGGATCGCAACCCCGCAGGCCGCCGGTATCCCCGGCGGCCTGCATTTTTAAGAGATGCCACTTCCATACCTCTAGAGGTATGGAAGTAGGTTTCCAAACATTGGAAAAAAAGATCCTGATCATTTTCTAACAGGATCCTGATCTGTACTGAACAGTCAGCGGTTAGATTCCTTGGCATGATATATAGCAAAAGCATGCAAAGCAGGGCCGACCTTCACGTTCACAGCAAGTACTCGGATCGCCCGAGCGAGTGGTTTCTTCGTCGCATTGGTTCGCCGGAAAGTTTTGTTGAACCGCTGGCGCTTTACCGCACCTGCCGTGAACGCGGCATGGACTATGTTACCATCACCGATCACAACAGCATCAAAGGTGCGCTCGAAATCGGCCATCTTCCGGGAACATTCCTTTCCTCCGAGCTCACCACCTATTTCCCGGAAAACAACTGCAAGGTTCACTGTCTCGTTTGGGGCATTACGGAGAAAACCTTTAATGAGCTTGATGTGCTGCGCCCGAGTATCTATGACCTGCACCGCTACATGAACGAACACCATGTCGTTCACGCCATCGCCCATCCGCTCTTTGCCGTCAACGATCGTCTCACCCTCGATCAGTTTGAAAAACTGATTCTCATGTTCAAGCGTTTTGAAGGACTCAACGGTTCGCGCCATCCGCGCGCCGGAACACTTGCGCGGACGGTATTTGAAAACCTCACGCCCGAACTGATCGTTCAGCTTGCCAACAAGCATAACCTTGCGCCGACCGGTTCCGAACCTTGGAAAAAATTCATCACCGGCGGAAGCGACGACCACAGCGGGCTCTACACCGCCGAGGCCCACACCGTCACCCCGCACGCCTCCACGGTTTTTGACTTTTTGCAAAATCTGAACGACGGCCGTCACCAGCCCGGCGGACGGGCCGGAACCAGCGTGCGTCTCGCGCACAGTCTTTACGGCATCGCCTACAGCTACTATGAAAACCGCTTTTTAAAAAACAGCACCGGTAAAGACAGCCTGGTCGGCGCCATGCTCAAACGGCTCGTCGAGGAACCCAAAGCACCCGAAACCGGACTGCGCGCGACACTGTCGCAACCGATCCGTAACTTTGTTTTCGCGCAGAAGAAAAAGCAGCTCAACGAAATCGAAAAAATGCTGCTGGAAGAAATTACTGCTATCCGCCGTCGCTCGGCCGAAGAGCCGCCGGAAGAGGGCGCCGCCTTTGCGCACGAAGACGATCGGAAATTTAAAGCCGCCTGCCGCATCGGCCAGCAGCTCACCTTCACCTTTATTCAGCGCTTCATCGAACAGATCCGTCGCGGAGGACTCATTGAAAGCATTCAATCGTTTGCTTCGCTCGGGCCGGTTGCGCTCGGCATTGCGCCGTATCTGACCGCTTTCAGCGTGCAGCATAAAGACGAACCGCTGATTCGCGAAGTCGCCGCCCGCTTTCCCGGCACTGAAAAACTAACCCGCCGTTCAGCAAAACGCGCCTGGTTTACCGACACCTTCACCGACATGAACGGCGTCGTAAACACCATCCGCACGCTCGCCACGCTGGCACACAAAGAAGGCAGGGAAATCACCGTCGTCACCTGTCTCCCCGAAAAACCGGAAGCGGATTTCCCTCTCAAAAATTTCCGGCCGGTTGGAACATTCCAGCTGCCGGAATATCAGCAGCAGGAGCTGGTCTATCCGCCGGTGCTCGAAATCATCAATTGGCTTGAACAGGAGGAGATCGACGAAATCATTATCTCCACGCCCGGCCCGATGGGGCTCGCTGCGCTGGCGGCGGCGCGCCTGCTCAAACTCAAAGTGCGCGGCATTTATCACACCGACTTCCCGCAATACGTTCGTCACCTCGCTGATGATGAGCACATGGAAGACCTCACCTGGCGTTATATGAGCTGGTTCTATGAGACTATGAACCGCATAGCCGTTCCGTCAAAAACCTACCTTGAGCAGCTGGTCGACAAAGGCTTCGCTCGCGAAAAACTCTACGTCATGTCGCGCGGCGTCGACCTCGAACGCTTCTCGCCCGAAAAACGCGACGAAACCTTTTGGCACCAGTTCAACCTCAACGGCGAATTCAAATTTTTCTATGCCGGACGCATCTCCAAGGAAAAGAATCTGGTGAACCTGCTTGATGCCTTCCGCTCGCTAAATGGCGACGACAGCTTCAACGCCAAACTCATTCTCGCCGGCGACGGCCCCGATCTGATCGAACTCAAACAGGAATACAGCAATGAAAACATCCTCTTTACCGGACGGCTTTCAGGCGAAGAACTCTCTCAGGCCTATGCCAGCGCGGACTTCTTCGTTTTTCCCAGCCTCACCGACACCTTCGGCAACGCCGTACTCGAAGCCCACGCTTGCGGCCTCCCGGCTATTGTTTCCGAAGAGGGAGGGCCGTGCGAAATCGTCCGCTCGCACAACTCGGGCCTCGTGGTTAATGCGCGCAGTTCCGTTGCGCTGGCCGAAGCTCTCCGCACCGTACGCAGGAATGACCTCCTGCGCGGCGAACTGAAAAAAGGAGCGCTTGCCCGCGCCCGTGCCAGCCGCTGGGAAACCGTTCTCGCCCAGTTATAGTTTTCTGATGTATGGAAAAATATGAAATCCGGCCGCGCCGGTTTCCAGGCATTGGAAAAATACGGGTCAGAGCTTTTCAACCTTTGCCCGATCCGGTAGAAAAACAGGCCGAAGTGAACGATGTCCTGTTATTATGAAAAACGGTGATGCGATGAAAAAAGAATACGATTTTTCAAAGGGAGTACGTGGACGGTTTTTCCGTAAAG
>JAQUXG010000040.1 GCA_028692515.1 Kiritimatiellales bacterium
CGCTGTTTCGCGAGAATTGCTTCAACTTCAGTTTCCGTTCGAGCGCTGATTAGCTCGATGGATCCGGTGAAATAGATTTGATCCTGAAGCACCAGCCAGGCATGCCATACCGTATTCGACAACACTTCGCCATAGATCCAGTCGGCCAGTTCGGTCAGAGTTACCGTTTCGCCCTGCAGCAATTCCCAGGCGGCTTCCGTATCCCCTTGAAGAGGCTGGTTTAAGTCCGCGAGGCTTTTCAGCGGGCCCGGGTGAAGCAGCTGAATATCCTTCTCCCGGACTTTGACATTTTTGCCGTCAGCCAGCTGGATAGAGATTTTATCGCCAAGCTGGTCGATCATCGCCGGAGCGGTCTTATATAAAACCAAACTGTTCAACTGAAATTTCTGCGACATAACATTTCCTGACGTCTTGAGATGATGAGCCTTCAAGAGTAGCCGTTGTGCAGCCATCCGGCAACGCCTGATGGTTAGATGCGGCGAGCTCAAGCCTGCGGTTTTTGCGCCAGCCAGATGTGGTGCCAGCGGCCGCGGGTTCCACGCGAGCGGGCGGGAACTTCTTCGATGTTGAATCCGGCGGCGCGCAGGCGTTTGGTGAAGGCTTTATCGGGCTGGGCAGACCAGACGGCGAGTACGCCGCCGGGCTTGAGCGCGGTTTTGGCATCCGCGAGGCCGCCCGACAGATAGAGTCGGTCGTTGCCTTTATGCGTCAGCCCGTCGGGGCCGTTGTCGACATCGAGCAGGATGGCGTCGTAGGCCGCCGGTTTCTCCCGAATGACGACGCCGACATCGCCCTGCCGAACGGTGACGCGGGGATCCTCCAGCGGGCGGCCCGCCAGATCAGCCAGATAAGTCCGGTTCCATTGGATGACGGCGGGCACCAGCTCGGCAACGACGACGTGCGCCTGCGGGCCGAGGTGGTCGAGGGCCGCGCGGAGCGTATAGCCCATACCGAGTCCGCCGATGAGAACCGCCGGACGGCGGCGCGTTGCGAGCGGCTTGCAGGTGAGTTCAGCGAGCGTATCTTCGGAGCCGTGTAACCGGCTGTTCATGAGCTCTTCGTTTTTCACGTTGATGGTAAATTCATGCGTGCGCTGAAGCAGTTTCATTTCGCCGCCGTCGCCCGGCACAGTGGCTTGATCGATGACAACCCACGGATTCATACCGTTCCGCCTTCTGCGGCGGCGCGGGCTTTATCTTTTTTGCTGGGGCGTTTTCCCTTGACCGGCGGCGAACCTTTTTTCTTTTCCGGCGCAACGCCGGTAAGCTCGAAGCCGGGAACCTGTTCGCGATCGACGCGGACCTGGGTCCGTTTTTCGATCAGAGCAAAATGAGTCCTATCGTTGTGGTCGATGAAACTGACGGCGACGCCGGCGGCGCCCGCGCGGCCGGTGCGGCCGATGCGGTGGATATAGTCGACGGGAGAGCGCGGCAGGTCGTAGTTGACGACGGTGGAAAGATCCTGAATGTCGATACCGCGCGCGGCGATGTCAGTGGCGATGAGTACGCGCACGTTGCGGTTTTTAAACTGACTTAGAACAAACGTGCGCTCGTCCTGATCGAGATCGCCATGGAAGGCATCGGCCTGAATTCCGTCGCGCTTGAGTTTTGCGGCCAGGTTGTGCGCGGCGCGTTTGCTGCTGACGAACACGAGGACGTGTTTCCACTCTTCTTCCCGGATGAGGTGCATCAATAGAGGGCGGCGGTTGAGGTGGTTCACTTCGATGGCACGCTGGGTGATGTTTCCGACGGTCGGCACATCGCCGATGACGTTGATATAGCTCGGGTTTTGCATGACCTGTTCGGTGAGCTTTTCGACCTTTTTGGGATAGGTCGCGGAAAAGAGCAGGCTCTGCCGATTCTTCGGCAGGGCGTTCAATACGAGCGTGAGTTCTTCGGCGAATCCAAGAGCGAGCAGGCGGTCGGCTTCGTCGACGACGAGGCAGAAAAGCTCCTCGAAAAAGATCTCTTCTTCGCGGACGAGTTCGAGCAGGCGGCCGGGCGTGGCGACGACGATGTCGACGCCCTGCTCCAGATGGCGCAGCTGATAGCGGATGTCTTCGCCGCCGATGATGGCGGCGACGGCGACAGGACGCGGCATGTGTTTGCCGAATTCTTCAAAGGTGTCGGCGACCTGCTGCGCGAGCTCGCGGGTCGGAGCCAACACGAGAACGCGGGGCGCGTTCGGAACCGGGCGGGTTTCGAGCGCATTCAGCCGCTGGAGAATGGGCAGAGCAAACGCGGCGGTTTTCCCCGTGCCGGTCTGCGCCTGCGCAATCAGATCCATCCCTTCGAGAATGAGCGGAATGGTTTGTTTTTGAATGGGAGTAGGTTCGCGGTAGCCCGCCGCATCCACGACGCGTTGCATGGATTCGAGAAGCCCCAGTTTAGAAAACGGCATCGGATTGTCCTTCATTTGAATGCGCGGGGTGCCTCTGGGCGGGAACCTATCTCTCTCTAAAACGGCCGGCCGCGTGAATTTCCGCGCACTCTCTGCTGCCTGGGAACCGGCGGGGCTTCGAGATAGAGGGCGAACCATTCTTCGCCCAGTCCCTCATTCGAGAAGCTCTTGTCCTGGTTGTTTGAGAGCATTTCCCAGTTCCGGGCAAGCGTCTTATCGGCAGTGATGTCTTTGGCTTTGGCCAGCAGCATGCGCGCTTTTTCGGACTCGCCCTGCTTCATATAAACCCAGGACATCAGCCCGTACAACAGGGTGCCGCGATTGCCCCGAAACCATTTGATATGCCTTTTAAAGTTTTTTTCGACGGCCGCAAAGTCTCCGTGTTCCACCTGACGGGCCATGTTCATGGCGATGCTCATTGGCTCCATCATCAGCGGACCCTTCAAGAGGCCTTTGGTCGCCAGAATCTGATCCACCTTGTCGAATTCCTTCATCTGGTAGTGAAATTGCATGCGCATGGTGGCGATCTGCCGGCCCATCATTAGCGTCCATTTTTTGAAGGGCTCAAAGCGTTTAGTGAAGGCGAGCGCCTCTTTAATCAGCATCTTCTGGTCGCCCTCAATCTGGCGCTGCAGCTGCTTGATATTGCCGCCGGGTCTGGTTTGAAACAGTTGGATTTTCCGGTTCACCTGTTTCTGGCCATTCGAGAGCATCTCCTGAAGCCCGTCCTGAACCTTCTTCATTTTTTTCCGGACAATGAATCCGATTGAAAAGTGCGGAATCAGAAGTCCGGCAATCCCTGCGGCAATGGTTTCTCCCTGACCCACATGCGAAATGATGCAGGCGGCAACCGCTGCGGCAGAAAAAATCACTGAAATCAACAATGCAACCATGGCTTGAGTCCCTTCTATTTAAAATTTCAATCTATTGTGTACAGACCCCATCACGCACACACAGATTGATCAACAAGCGAGGTATCCTACAACAGGAGGCAGAAG
Source organism: Kiritimatiellales bacterium (assembly GCA_028692515.1). Lineage (GTDB taxonomy): Bacteria > Verrucomicrobiota > Kiritimatiellia > Kiritimatiellales > Tichowtungiaceae > Tichowtungia. Next base: position 3,399 of record JAQUXG010000040.1, read on the forward strand.
AAGTCACCCCCGGGACCGCCTCACTTTTAATAAGGCAGGTGGCGGATGAAACGGCATGGATGCGCAAGCTGGCGGCGCAAGAGTTACAATTTAAACCCAGAGCCTGTCCCCGTATCGGGACACCACATGCCCTGCTGAATCGCATATTTGCGCAGGGCGGACGTATCGCTCAGCCCCAGTTTCTTGGTAATGTTATGGCGATGCGTCTCTGCCGTTCGCCAACTGATGTTTAATCGCTGCGCAATCTCCGCATCGTTGTCCCCGCAGGCAACCCGAAGCAGCACCTGCTGTTCGCGCGTGCTTAGAATTTTGAAAAAAGCTTCCGGATTTCCACCGTGCTCGCGTCGAATTGCTTCATACGAGGCCGAAAACCAGGATTCGCCGACCATCACGTGCTCAATCGCTGCCTGCAACTCTGCCAGCGGCCGCAGTTTATCCACAAATCCCCGGATATTGCTTTGCGAAATCCGGTAGCAGTTATATGGCGAACAATGTCCGGAGATCAGGATCACGTTGGTTTCCGGCAGTTCCCGCATAAGGCTCCGGGCCGTTTCGATTCCGTCCTCTTCTTGAATCAGAATGTCCACCAGCACCAGCTCCGGACGGATTCGACGGCACAGTTCCATCCCTTCATCGGATCGGACTGCACAGCCGGAACACTGATAGCCGGGCATGGTTTTTTCGATGAATTTCGCCAGCATCTCACACACCATCTGCTGGTCTTCAATAATAACAAAACGGGTCATAACTGCTGAAAGTACATCTGTTCTTCACGTGAAGAAATGAAAACCCGACAATCAAATATACGGGATTCCCCGTATTCTGCGCAGTTTGTGATTTTGGTCTTTTAAAGCAGACTCCTCCGTCATGAACATAAATCCTCTCGTCCGTTTGACCGGAGTACTCACCGAGTGCCCCTTTGGTACCCCGCTGGACAATTGCGTTTTTAACCCGATCCGACGAAACCCCCTGCCCGCGCGGATAAACTGGCTGAACACCATCACAGAGAAAGAACGGGAACAGCTCGCGGCAATCCATCGTCTATGCGTATCTCGACGCGAAGAAGAGTTTCGGGACAGCCCCCCGTATGCGACGCGTTCATAACCCGCCAAACGCAGGGTTCGCAATCCAGCGGAAATATGTTGCCGCCCCATGCGTCCGTTCATTTTGAGAACATACGTCTCGCCTCCCCCCGTTGGAGACGTCTACACCCCTCCACGCCCTTTTTGTCCTGCGAGGTCTTTGGTGAAGGCTAGATCCGTGATTAAAATTTTCCCATGCTTGAAAATTCGGGGCAGTTAGCGTTCGGCTCTTCCGGTAGATCCTGCTATACACGACCCTCATTTTTATTTTTCACGCTTCACCCCGGATTGGACGGCCATGATTACAACCTCAAAAATCACGATGCGCTTCGGCAAAACGGCGCTCTTTGAAGACGTTTCAGTGAAGTTCGTTCCGGGAAATCGCTACGGGCTGATCGGCGCCAACGGCTCCGGAAAGTCCACGTTCATGAAAATTCTGACGGGCCAGCTGGAGCCGAGCGAAGGCACGGTGACGATCGGCCCCGGCTGTACACTCGGATATCTGCGTCAGGATCATTCGGCCTTTGATGAACAGACCATTCTCGACACCGTTTGTATGGGAAACCCCAAACTGTGGGCGCTTCATTGTGAACGGGAACACCTCTACTCAACGGAAGACCTGACCGACGAAGAGCATGAGCGGTGCAGCCATATTGAGGACGAGTTCGGCGAGGCGGGCGGTTATACCATGGAAACCGAAGCGGCGACGTTGCTGGTCGGGCTGGGCTTTACCGAAGATCTCTTTCAACAAAACATGACCGTACTTCAGGGCGGCTTTAAGCTGCGTGTTCTGCTGGCCCAGGTGCTTTTCGGCAAGCCGGACCTGCTACTGCTCGACGAGCCGACCAACCATCTGGACATGGAGTCGATCGAGTGGCTGGTGGCGCTGCTCCAGAACTATCCCGGAATGATCCTCACCATTTCGCATGACCGCTTTTTCCTTAATCAGGTCTGCACCCATATCGCCGATCTGGACTTTCATGAAATCCGCATGTTCCCGGGAAATTATGACGACTTCACCATCGCCAGCCTGGAAGCACGCGAGCTGCAGGAAAAACAAAACCAAAAAGTCGAGCGGCAGGCCAACGACCTGAAGGCTTTTATTTCCCGGTTCAGCTCGAACGCCTCCAAAGCCAAACAGGCCACCTCGCGCAAAAAAACACTCGATAAGCTCGAGATTGTAAAAATCAAAGCCAGCAGCCGCGTATCGCCCTTCATCCGCTTTAATCCAAAAAAACGGCTGGGCGATAAAGTGATTGAGGCGACATCCATTTCCAAGGCGTACGACAAATCCCTGTTCAGCAACTTCTCCTGTACCATCGGGCCGGAAGACCGCGTGGCCATCATTGGTAAAAACGGAATCGGCAAAACGACGCTGCTCAACATTCTTTGCAAACAACTGGAAAGCGATTCCGGACAGGTTTTGTTTGGCGAAACCGTTCAGGTCAGCCTCTTCCCTCAGGATGCCTCGTCCCTTCTGAATTCAGAAACCCCCGCTCTGGACTGGCTCGGCCGGTTCGCCGATGCCGGAACCGCCGAAGTTGAGCTGCGCTCCTTTATGGGCAAGATGCTGTTTAAGGGACAGGACGTTCTGAAAAAAACGGGTGTACTCAGCGGCGGCGAAAAGGCACGGCTGATCATTTCGAAAATGCTGCTGGAGGGCGGCAATGTACTGGCGCTGGACGAGCCGACCAACCATCTGGATCTGGAATCCATCGAAGAGTTGAACTACGCCCTCTCGCTCTTCTCCAACACGCTCATCTTCGTTTCGCACGACCACCGCTTCATCTCGACGCTGGCCACGCGTATCATCGAAATCACAGAAACCGGAATTACCGACTACCCCGGCACACTCGAAGAATTCGAAGCGCTGAAGAAAACCCAGAAGACCGGCTGAAACAGCCCGCCCTCCTCGCTAAAATCGATCGCGCCCGCGCAATTAAATTGAAAAAGGCGATCAGCCTTGTACCCTGTTTCCCCTATGGCAACCGTACGTGAAGAAAGCTGGCAGATCAAACGACGCTCCGACCTCTGCGCCGGAACGAACGAGCCGTTCACCGATAAAGAAGAGATCATGACCCGCCTGCTCTTCGAGGACGGCGAATACGTCCGCGAAGACTACAAGCTCTCGTACTGGAATGACCAGATGCCGGACCACGGCCTCAGCGCATGGAAAAGTGTTTTTCATGTTCCACCGCCCCCGACCGAAGTAGTGAAAAAAGAAAACGCCGAAACCCTTCTTCGCAACATGGCTGCTAAAGAAGACGCCGACGACACCAACGCCATCTACATTCTGGCGATCATGCTCGAGCGCAAAAAAATTCTGGTCGAGAAAGATGTCCAGATCCGCGAAGACCGGGCAAAAATCCGTGTTTACGAACATAAGAAAACCGGCGAAACCTTTCTGGTCGTCGATCCCGAGCTGAAGCTCGCTGAAATTGAAAAAGTTCAGGAAGAGGTCGTCGGCCTGCTCGGCGGTAAGCCGCCCAAAACCGAAACGGGCTATCATTTTGAAGCCATCCTGCACGCACTGATCGAAAAAAACGAAAAGCTGCTCTTCCCGAAACGGCCCGTCGGCGGCGGCGACGGCATCGCCCGGAAACTCGCCGCCGCCTTCTTCTCCCTGCTCGCCGGAAAAAAGAGCCCCTACTGGGAAGAATCGAACAAAATGTTCAACCGCTTCGAGGACTCTGAAACGTGGGGGCCGGTCATCGCGGGCTATCGCGACCTGATTGAGCGCATCCCGCAGGAAGTCCGCTTCCAAGGGTTGGAACAATCCGCTTTCGTCAAACAGCTCGAAGCGCTCGCCATCAAAGAGCCGAAAGAACTCCGTGAGCAGGACGTTCTCGCCGCCTTTTCCTCGAATGCCCCGCGCGTCGTCGAACTGCGCGAAAAAGTTCTCGAAGCCGTCCGCGCCGCCACGGCGTATGCCGCAATGCAATAAAGAGTCTTCACATGATAAAGGGTGTGTCTAAACAATACGGCCTGCCTGAACGGTGGAACTTCCGACCGCCCTCCGGAATCCGGCTGGTGGATGTCAGAACGCTTGAAGAGCTGGCGGAACACGCCGAGGCATGGAACGAGCTCCTCCGGCAGGCCGACCGGTTGTCGCCGATTCTTTCCTATGCCTGGATGCGCGCCTTTTTTAAAAATCTGGTCAATCCGCCGGAACGCTGGCTCTGCCTGTTCGCCTACGAAAACGACCGCCTGATCGGAATCCTGCCGCTGGTTTCCAGTTATGCTTTCCGGATTTTCGGGTTTTCTCTGCACCTCTTCAAGCTTCCGTATCACGTTGCACATACCGGCGGAACCGACTGCCTGACGCTGCCCGGGCGCGAAGACATCCTCGACCTTTTTCTGGATTATCTGAACCGTATCCCGCGCACGCTTCCCATTCTCAGCCTCAAGCATGTTCCCGATCACTATCCCTCCGTAAACTATTTCGCCCGGAAAAAGCATAAAATGTGCGCGGCGAAAGTTCCCGGCGGGTTCGAAACATTTATTCCGCTTCCGAACAGCTCAGATGCATATTTTGCCGGTCTGTCTCAGAATGCCCGCAAAAATCTGACCCGACGATCGCGGGAACTCGAAAAAATTCCGGACGTCCGCTTTCTCTTCCGCGAAAACCTCCGTTCCGTACATGAAAATACGGCCCGGTTTCTGGACGTCGAAAGCGGCGGGTGGAAGGGCAAAGAAAAAACCGCAGTCCGGAATTTTCCGGGCAGCACGGAGCTGTTTGAAGAGGCCGCCGAAGAGCTCGCCAAACAGGGCCTGATGGCCTTCAGCTTTCTGGAAACGGGCGAAAAAACCATGGCCGCCCACTACGCCATGGTGAACAACCGCACGCTGTACATCCTCAAAATGTCTTACGACGAAGCCTACGAAGAATGCGCGCCGGGCAATCTGCTCATGCTCAAAGTCATTGAGGCGGCCTGCGACTCCGGAGCCTTTGATGAAGTAAACTTCGTGGCCGCCCCGCCCAGTGCGGCGAGGTGGAACGTTCAGAAAAGACCGCTGGTTCACTTGATCATCTTTCCAAAAATCCCGCTTCTGTCGCGTCTGCTGATCCGGATTATCCAATCGGAAAAATTCCACAAATTCGACACCTCGCGCTGATCCGGCCTTCCCGAATTTTCAGGATCCCGCAGGGAGAGCCTTCTGTCAGCCCGCCTTCCACAAGCGAACAGAGATGTTTTAACCGCAAGGGCACAAATAAAGCCCCCTCCCGACAGAGGGGGCTTCATACTTCAAGCAAGCGCTGTGCCTGCGCTTAGTACTCCGGGATGGGCTCGTCAGGGTCAAAAATATAGGTGGTAGGGTCGCCGACGGTCTCGCCGATTTTAATGGCATAGCCGCCGGCACAGAGACTGTATATGCTAGGAACCTTCAGTGCGATCAACAGGTTTGTCATCCCTTCAGTTCCTTTTGTGATTGGGGTTGAGTCCGTCGCACCCATTGCACCGGCCATGATGCCGGGCGGCAACGTCAACACGCCCTTTGCCTTGTCCACTTCAGCACAATTGCGCTCCAGGGTCTTCCTTAGTGCCGTGTTATAGGCACCGATAATGGATGGAATGCCAATGGCCGCCAGAAGACCGATGATCGCGACCACGATCATGATTTCAACGAGAGTGAACCCTTTTTTATTCATATCCGTTTTTCCCGTTTCTTTATATGTCTCTCTGGCAATAGATTGAAAGCTTGATCGCCCTGTTTTTCACCATATTGGCCCGATAGATTTAAACAGCGGGTTGCCGGGAAGATTTATAATACACCCTTTTTCGACGTCGAGGGTCTCGCCGTTAAGCGTTATCTGGAAATGCGGAAAATACCCAAGAAGGTTGCCGTTGAAAAATTCAGGATAAACGGCTACCGTAGGGAAGTTCAACGAGGCAAAACCATGACTGCATTGGCTGAAAAAATCTATAACGAGGTGCTTGATCTCCCGACGGACGAGCGGCTTTCCCTGCTCGATAAGTTGCTGCATGTGATCACCATCCCCGCTCCGACAGACATCGAGGCCGCTTGGCTAAAGGAAGCCCACAAGCGGCTGGCGGATATCCGCTCCGGTAAAACACAGACCGTGCCCGGCGAAACGGTATTTCAGGAGATCAAAGAAAGATTCCAGAAGTGAGGTTTGAGTTCGCGAAGGCCGCCCGGGAAGAATTTCTGGACAGCATTGAATACTACGAACTCCAGCAAACGGGCCTTGGGCTGATTTTTTCAGAACAGGTTTTATCGACCATTGAACAAATCATTGAATTTCCGGATGGCTGGACACCGCTGGACAAAACCTTCCATCGTTGTCTCGTAAAACAGTTTCCTTACGCTTTGATCTACACGGTTCTGGATCGGGCGCTCATCATTACCGCCGTTATGAATCTTCACCGAAAGCCCGACTATTGGCGAAACCGATAGCCGTTGATCAGGGCTTCAACCTTTCCTCAAATGTCGGATTGCCATCGAGATGGGTGATACGACCCTTTTCGACGTCCAGGGGTTGGCCATTAAGCGTTACCTGAAAGCGCGGGGTGTGGCAAAGTTTCCAATCCTTGGAAGAAATTTTTCCAATGATTGGAAGCAGCTCATCTTCCGGAATCATTCCATCATTCCACTGTTCCACCATTTCATTCCTGTACATCTCCTTGAACGCTTCAATCAACGTGGCGGAAAGTTTTTCGACCGTCAGATCCGGCGCAAAGGAGGAAAGGTTGGCGACTTGCGCCGGAACGGAAGCAACGGCTTTCGTCGTGATCCCTTCGATCTCGGAGCCGAGATAACGGCCAAGGCGTTTCAGATCGGCGTTCACCAGCAGCGTACCGTGGTGCATCACGCGCTCGCCGCGAAAGCAAAAGGCCTGCCCGGAAAATTTTTTGCCATCGATTGCGAGAGAGTTCTTTCCCTGTTTGGATAAAATACTGCGCCGCAACGCAGTTGCTTCCAAACATTGGAAAATCAGCTCGACCTGCATCTCTTCGACGTACTGCGTGCGCGGCACAATGACGCTGACGTTAAGATTGCCTTCGTCGTGATAAACCGCGCCGCCGCCCGAAATGCGCCGCGCGAGCGGCACACCCTCTTTCTCCATCAGCGAGAGGCGGCATTCGCGCCACGGATTTTGATTTTTACCGATCACCACACACGGCGAATTGACATAGAGGAGCAGCACCGGCAGATGCGGCGCGTTGTCCAGCAGCCACTCTTCGACCGCCAGATTGCGGAAAATATCGCGGCTCTCTGAGGTAACAATCAGCATG
>JAQUXG010000041.1 GCA_028692515.1 Kiritimatiellales bacterium
AAATCATTTCAATTTTCCAAGCCTTGGAAGTTCCGGCGAAAATCTCCGGCTCCGGCCTCGGCGACTGCGCCATCGGTCTCGGAAAGTTTCCAATGGTTGGAAAACTTAACCTACGTCCTGCAGGTTGCCCCGGCAGGGGTCCAGCTCGTTGGATAAAAAAGACCTCAAGCCTAATGCCTACGGTCTAAAGCCTTCTCGTTACCCGTTGATCCACGCCTTGATGTGCTCGGGCAGGCCGGTGACGGCGGCGACTTCGACTTCTACGGCGACGCCGCTGGTGGTCGGTACGCGAACGTGGCTGCCGGCTTTGGCTCCCGCCAGTGCTTTAGCCATACCCGCCTGATTGGAAATGATGTGCAGGGTTTCGTCCTGGTCCCACTCGCCGAGGATGTAATAGTTTTCGCGGCTGCCGTCGGCATAGACCAGCTCAACGCCGGTGGCGATGCCAACCACATCACACGGAAATTCTTTGAAGTCGGTCGGTTTGACTTCGTCGAGCGCGTTCTGCAGTTCTTCGGCTTGAAGGCTGAGCAGGCGCTGTTTTTCTTTGGCGAATTTGAATTCAGCATTTTCGCGAAGGTCGCCGTAGCTGCGGGCCAGTTCGAGCTCTTTGGAGTTTTCCGGGATTTCCTTTTTGAGGATGTGCTCGAACTGATCTTTCTTCGCCTGATAGCTGCGCGGTGAGGTGATGCGCGGATTTTTTTCCTTCGGCGCAGCATTGGTTTTCTTGAGAACGATTTCGTGCAGGTCAGGGCAGATTTTGATGGTCTTGGCCTGCAGGGACTGACGGTCGAGCCGGCTCCACGCGGGCGATTCGCTGATGCGGCGCATGAAGTCGCGGCGCTGCGAGTCGCTCATGGCGGCGAGGATGCTCTTGAGCGAGTCGTTGTCTTCAATCTGTTCGCGGAGCTGGTTCTGCGCGCGCAGGGCGGCGCCGCTGTGTTCCTGTTCGATCAGCTCAATGGTCTGGAAGGCGAGATCGGCTTTGTTGGTGAGCTGCCAGCCGGCGGCGCGGTCTTCGTTCCGCAGGATCCAGAGCAGAAGTGCAGGACTGCAGGCGCGGCGGCGAACGGTGTCGCGGATCTGTTCGGCGAGTTCCTCTTCGGCGCCGTTACGAACGAGCGCTTCGATGGTTTCGCTGAGCGCGGTGTTGCCGAATTCAGGCAGGCGGCGCAACAGGAAGCCCTTGGCGGTTCCGGAACCGTCGAACAGACGGTGAATGAACGCCTGCATGAAGCGGGATGAAAGTTCTTCGAGCAGGGCGGGCAGGTCGTCGCGCGCGGCCAGCTTGGCGAGTTCTGCGGGGCAGTCCACGCCTTCGGGTTCGACACCGAGCTGTTCGGAATAGACGAGGGCCTGCGCGATCCAGCCGGGCTGGTTGAGCACGCCGCCTTTAACGGCAAAGGCCAGACGGTTGGCGATCGCATCTTTCATGTAATCTTCCAGGGGTTGGAACTTCTGGGCCTGAATTTCTTCCAACCCTTGGAAAACTTCGCTGATCTCGCGCTTGGCTTTAAAATTTTCGAACCAGGCCTGATCGTAGGCCCGGGCTTTACGGCGCAGGCGCAGCGGATCGGTGCGCTTGGCGGGAATATCGACGAGCGGGTCGTTTTTAAGATCTTTACGGGCGGTGTCCCAGAATTTTTTCCACGCGGCTTCGGTGTCGATCAGGTCGGGCATGAAGTGATCCTGGATCTGGTTGAGCGAGAGCGGGCCGTAGCTGCGCAAAGTCATCCGGATGACTTCGGCCGGGTTTTCTTTGAGTAGGCGGATGAATTCGTCGGGGTTGTTGTGGCGGACGGCCATCAGGTGGTCGTCGGTGAGGACTTCGAGCGATGCGGCGGCATACGAGAAGGCGAGTTCGTGGTCGCCTTTCTTTTCAAACTCTACTTCGACCTTCTGGTAGAAGGCGTCCACACGGCCGATGATGCCGAAGCCCCAGGTTTTGTTATAGCAGAGCATTCCCTTTTTCATGGAACGCAGGTGCTTCAGGCGTAAAAAAGCCTCTTCAGTGGAAGAGGCTTTTTCAAAGGCGGGTTCGATAAACTTCTGCTCTTTGCGGCTGGTCGCCAGAATGTGCAGGAGTTCTTTCTGCGCGATGGCGGGGGAGGTGCCTTGTTTGAGAGCGAGCCATTCGTAGGCGGCGACGGCTTCGTCGAGAAGTTTACGGTCAATCAGGGTGTCTTTCATCAGTTCGCCCCATTCGATGGCGCGGACTTCTTTGCCGTCGGCACAGAGGGCCTCAAGCTGTTCGAGCAGGTCGGCGCAGGGGACGGTTTCAGCTTCGAGCTGGGCGAGCAGTTGTTCTTCGGTCAGAGCCATGATGTTTTCCTCCGTATAAAATGGTCAGACACCATACGGCGTTCCGCTCTTTCGGCAAAGCCAAAAGCGCAGATTTTCCAAGGAAAGGAAGGTGCTTTTCCTGTTATTCTCCGGTGCGACCGCTTTTTCTGTGTTTTCGCTTGGGTCTATCTGTCTGGAACCGGGCGAAAGGAGTCTGCAAAAAGTTCTGCGTTCCACAGGCGGCTATGCTATAAAGCCCGCCACGAGGTAAAAGACATGGGATTTCCTGAATCGCTTTATACAATCGACATTGTGTTCGTTGCATTTGTTCTGCTGTTTGTGTTCAGCGGCATCAAGCACGGCCTTTCCGGCGAGCTGGCTCATGTGGTGACGCTACTGGCGCTGTTGTTCGGCATTTGTTTTTTTTATCCGCAACTCATGCAGCTGGCATCAGAAACCTGGCGCTCGCTGCCCGAAACTGCGGTGCGGATCGCCGTGCCGATCGTCATACTGCTGGCGGCGGTGCTTCTTTTTGTGCTGACGCGCGCGCTGTGCAAGCAGCTGTTTAAGAGCAAGCTGAGCGAGGCAGTGGATAAGGCCGCCGGCGCTCTGGTCGGCGTATTGCGCGGCGCGCTGCTGGGGCTGGTTGTTTTTTCCGGACTCAGTATGATTCCCAACGAGGCGCTGTTCCGGACGCTGTCTGAAAAATCGGCGATTGGAGCCTGGGTCTGTAATACACTCACACCGTGGGCGCAACCGCGCATCATGGAACTGCCGGTGTTAAAGGATAAAGTGAGCAAACAAATCGAAGAGATGACCCAATAGGCCGACCCGAACCATGAAGCAGATCCCGAGAGAAATCATTGAAGAAGTCCGCTCACGCAATGACATTGCCGATGTGATCGGTTCTTACCTTTCGCTCAAAAACGCCGGCACGCGCTTCAAGGCGAACTGCCCGTTTCATAAGGAGAAAACGCCGTCGTTTACCGTCAGCCCCGACCGCCAGATTTATCACTGCTTCGGATGCGGCGCGGGCGGCGATGTGATCCGCTTTATTCAGGAATACGAAAAGGTCGATTTCATGACCGCCTTGCAGATGCTGGCCGACCGCTGCGGTATGGATTTGGAATTTGAGGAAGGCGGAGAAGGCAGCGGTGCGGATAAGCGCAAGCTGTTTCAGATTCACGAAGGGGTCGCCCAGCTCTATCAGCGTATTTTACTCGAACACGAATCGGGCGAGGCGGGACGCGCCTATCTCGCCACGCGTGCGCTCAGCCCTGAAATCATCAAAGAGTTTCAGATCGGTTTCGCGCCGGATCGCTTTGACGCGCTCGAAAAATGGGCGCAGCAGAAAAAGATTCCGCTTGAACTGATGGAGCAGGCCGGGCTGATGATCAAGTCCGACAAACGCAGCGGATACTATGACCGTTTTCGCAATCGCCTGATGTTCCCGATTCGCGACGAAGCGGGGCGGGTGATCGGCTTCAGCGGCCGCGCGATCGTTAAAGATGAAAAGAGCGGTAAATACGTCAACAGTCCTGAAACGCCGCTGTTCCATAAGAGCCGCGTGCTGTTTGCGATTGATAAAGCCCGCCGCGCCATGGCGGATAGTCGTGTCGCGATTGTTTGCGAAGGGCAGATCGACGCGATCCGCTGCCACGAGGCGGGGTTGACGAATGTGGTCGCCTCGCAGGGCACGGCGCTTACGTCCGACCACGCCCGCATGATCCGGCGTTACGCCGATGAAGTGATACTCGTGCTCGATGCCGATGCCGCCGGGCAGAAGGCCGCGCTGAAATCGTCCGAGGCGTTTGTCGCAGAGGAGCTTAGTGTGCGGGTCGCCTCGCTTCCCGCCGGAGAAGATCCCGACTCGCTGGTGCGCGATCACGGTGCCGAGGCGTTGCGTTCCCGTATTCAGGAGGCGGTTTCCGCGCTCGATTTTCTGATCGACTGCTCCGCGCGGACGGAGGATTTAAAAACAGAGGCGGGCTTGATGCGCACTTCGAAGGCGGTGCAGGCGCTGATCGCGAATGCGCCCGGCGCGGTTCAGCGCGACCGCATGGTGAAGCATGCCGCTGAACGGCTGGGTTTTTCGTCCGCTGCGCTGCAACGCGATCTGGTGCGAAAGAAGCCGCGCTCCGCGCCGCCCGCCGAACCGGACGCTCCGGCTGTTGCACCGGTTCGGCATCCCGCCGAAGAGGTGGCACTGATTCAAATGCTGTTTTTGCATCCGGAAGAGGTTTTTCCGGTGGTGGCCGACCATCTTCCGCCGGAGCATCTGGCCGATCCGGACTGCCGCCTTCTGATGGAGCTGATGCTCAAAGATTCCGCCGCAGTCATGGATCGTATTCCGGACGATCGTCCGGAGGCGCAGCGGCTGGCGGCGCGGATCCAGGTGGAGGAGATGAAGGTGCGCGGAGAGATTTCTCCCGCTAAGGCGACGCAGGATATTGTGATGGCACTGTGGCGGCAGGTGCTGACACGTCGTCGTCGTGAATTTCAGGCCACGGGTCGCGCCGCCGAGGCGACCGAGATCACGCACCAGCTTTATCATCTGAAACAGGGCTGGGAGCATGCGGTCGATTTTCTGGTCGTCTAATTTAAAGAAAGCGGCTTGTTGCGAGGTGGAGATTTACACTACACTCCTGAGCAACCAAAGGGTGTTCTATGCGTATTCTGATTGCAGAGGATGAAAAAGTAACCCGCATGCGGCTCGAAAAAACGCTGGGCGGATGGGGCTTTGATGTCGAAGCGGTGACCGACGGTCAGACGGCTTGGGAGCGGCTTTGCGGCGAAGATCCGCCGCGTCTGTGCATCATTGACTGGCTGATGCCCCGGATGGAAGGTCCCGATCTCTGCCGTCGCGTGCGCGAAAAATTTCCGGAAGACTATTTCTATCTGATCATTCTCTCGGCTCAGCAGGGAGTGGACAATCTGATTGAAGGACTGAGCGCCGGTGCGGACGACTATGTGACCAAACCGTTTGTGGGCCGCGAGTTGCGCTCGCGGATTGATGTCGGAGTGCGTGTGCTGGGTCTGGAACAGATGCTGGCCAAGAAAATAAAACAGCTGGAAACCGCGCTTGAAGACGTTAAGCAGTTGCGCGGATTGCTGCCGATCTGCTCGTACTGCCACAAGATTCGCAACGACGAAGACTATTGGGAACAGGTGGACAGCTATATCGGGCGGCACTCCGATGTCGCATTCAGTCATTCGATCTGTCCGTCCTGTTACGATAAACATGTTCAGCCCATGCTGAACAACGAGCCGGGAGGCAAACCTGATCAGCCTGCCCAATAGTCTGTCGTTCTGTGCTGCCGCGATCCCGATGCCGTATGACGACGTCACGTTGAGTTATATTGCACTCTGGATGTTCGTTCTGGGCGGAGGGTTGCTCTGGGCCGTGATGCATTTGAAGCGCAACTCCCGCATTCAGCAGACCTCCAGAGACTGCGACCTGTTTCAGGATCGTCTGCGTAATATTATGCAGTATTCCCGTGAACTGCTGTTCCGTTTCGATCTAACCAGTAAAAAATTTGATTACCTGAGTCCATCCTGCCTGAGCCTGACGGGCTACACGGCGGAGGAGATCAAAGAAATGGGGCCGCAGGAGGTGCTTCGGCACCTGCATCCGGACGATCAGGAAAAGGTGCGGCTTCTGGCGGCGAAGCTGGCGAAAAAGAACGACGAACGCGAGTGGCTGGGGCCGGTGGACTACCGTTTCTGTCATCTTGACGGACAATACCGTTCGTTCAGCGACCATCTGCATGTCCTCTATGACAAATCCGGACAGCCCGTTTCCATAAGCGGATCCATTCGCGATGTCACCCAGATCACCCGTCTGGAAGAGAGCATGCGAATGCTGGAGAAAAAATTTCAGGACAGCCAGAAGATGGCCGGTCTGGGGCTGCTGGCCAGCGGAATTGCGCACGACTTTAACAATTTGATGACCGTGGTTTTGGGGAACGCTGAACTGGCGCTGATGGAATGCGGCGGATCCGACGGCGGCGTGCTGGATGAGGTGAAAAAAACCGCTCTGCGCGCGGCGGAGCTGGCAAACCAAATGCTGGTTTACACCGGAAAAAGCACGCTGGTGCGCGGCAGCCTGAATATGGGGGCGGTGGTTAAAGAGATGACCTCGCTACTGGATGTTTCGATCTCCAAGAAAGTTTCCATTGAGTATTGTCTGGCCGATAACATCCCGCTGATTCGCGGAGACATATCCCAGATTCGTCAGGTGGCCATGAATCTGATCACCAATGCCTCCGAGGCCATCGGCGATCGCCCCGGCGTGATCGCGATCAGCATTCGCGGGGTCGATCTTGGGTCCGGCGAGATCGAACAGACCATCCCCCCCGGCGGCCTGCCGGCGGGCCGCTATGTTCTTCTCGAAGTTTCCGATACCGGTGCCGGTATGACCGAAGAAACCCGGCAACGGATTTTTGATCCGCTCTTTACGACCAAGATCACCGGGCGCGGATTGGGTCTGGCCTCGTTGCTTAATGTGGTGATGCGTCATAACGGGGCGGTGGCTGTCGACAGCAATGTGGGGACGGGAACCGTGTTCCATGTCTATTTTCCGGCGGAAGTGGACCCGGCGACCCTCGCCAGCGAAGAAGCTCGTGTGGAAAACGGAGAATGGCGCGGCTACGGTACGGTGTTGGTGGCCGATGACGAATCGGCCATTCGGGATATTGCCAAGGCTCTGCTTGAACGGTTCGGGTTCCGGGTGATCACCGCATCCGATGGATTGGAAGCCGTTAATGTCTACACCGAGAATGCCGGAGACATTACCCTGCTTCTGATGGATTTAAACATGCCTCGACTGAATGGGATCGAAGCCATACTGCGCATCCGTCATATCAACCCCAAGGTTCCGGTACTCTTCATGAGCGGCTATCCGCGGGAACAGGTAATGAGCCAATTCGGCCATCACCCGCACACTAACTTTGTCAGAAAACCGTTCCAGAGCGGGGAGCTGTTGTCCGGCATCCGCAGCGTCATGGAAGGGCACTGCGACTGACCCGCGCCTGTCGCGGTCTGAATTTAGTTTTGGGCGTTGCCTATCGGGGACGGGTTCTGTACATTCCCAGCTCATTTTTAACCGAAAACAGGAGATTTGCATGAGAAAGAAAATTATAGCCGGTAACTGGAAGATGAACAAAACGGTCGCCGAAGCCGTCGCGCTGGTCGAAGGTCTTAAAATTGACCTCGCTGACTGCATGGATGTTGAAGTGGTGGTTTGCCCTCCGTTCACCGCGCTGAAAACTGTCAGCGACAAGCTGGAAAACACCCAGATTAAACTGGGCAGTCAGAACATGAGCTCCGAAGACGATGGTGCCTACACCGGCGAAATCTCCCATACCATGCTCAAAGAACTGTTCGTTAAATATGTCATCCTCGGCCACAGCGAACGCCGCGAGTACTATAAAGAAACCGACTTCTGGGTGAATAAGAAGGTCAAAAAGGCCCTCGAAAAAAACCTGCGGCCGATCGTCTGCGTTGGTGAAAAACTCGAAGACCGCGAAGCAGGCAATACCGAAAAGGTCGTTGAAGAACAGGTTCGCGGAAGTTTGGCTGACATCACGGCCGCGCAGTTTGAAAATGTCGTCGTGGCCTACGAACCCGTCTGGGCGATCGGTACCGGAAAAACCGCCACCAGCGAACAGGCTCAGGAAGTTCATAAGTTCATCCGCAGCATCATCGCGGATATGGTCGGCCAGAAAGCGGCCGACGGCCTGCGCATTCAGTACGGCGGAAGCATGAAGGCCGCGAACGCGAAAGAACTGCTTTCCCAGCCCGACATCGACGGCGGCCTCATCGGCGGCGCGGCGCTCGACGCCCGCTCCTTCATCGACATCGTCAAAGCGGGAATGTAGTCCGGCGCAGCCGGACGAATACGTAATGAGTAATACGTAATTTGGATGTTTGAAATCGGTTACGTATTACGAATTACGCAGTATAAATTAAATATAGTCATTACAGCGGTCAGGTGCTAACGTCTGGCCTTTATTGGAGGAACCCATGGCTGTTATTCGTACCTTGTTAATTATTCTTGAAGCCGCATGCAGTCTTGCATTGATCGGTCTGATTCTATTGCAGAAATCCAAAGACGGTGGTCTCGGGATGGCCTTCGGTTCGGGCGGAAACGACTCGCTGTTCGGCGCGCGTGCCGGCAACGTGCTCACCCGCGCCACGGTCGGCATCGGCATTGTTTTTCTGGTGAACACGCTCGTTCTCGGCGTGCTCTTTGCTGGCAGCGCCAGTGAATCGATGATCGAAAAAGAACTCGGTGCACAGCCGGTTCCGATGGAGCAGTCCGCCATACCGCAGGCTGCTCCGGCTGAAATGCCGGAAATTCCCGCAATGCCGGCGGTTCCCGCGCAATAATCGGAAGTGAGGATTCATGGAACGGCGGATCAGCGGAAGGATATGTTTCCTCCACAGTTCCGCCGTTTTTCTTTTCATGCTTTTGACCGCCTGCGGGCGGAGCGATCTCGACACCCTGCGCTTTAAAGACGAGCAGGTTCTCTACGGCCAAACCTCCCGCATCAAAGGGCTCGATCCCGCCCGCGCCAGCGATGTCGCCTCGTCCTCGATCATTGGCCGCATCTACGAAGGGCTGCTCGAATATTCTTATCTCGACCGCCCGTACCGCGTTCAGCCGATGCTCGCCTCCGCCATGCCGGACGTATCCGCCGACGGCCTCACCTATACCTTCCGCATTCGTGAAGGAATCTGTTTTCAGGACGACGCCTGCTTTCCCGGCGGGAAAGGCCGCGAACTGACCGCGGAGGATTTTGTCTATTCCATCAAACGCATCGCCGACCTAAAAAACGCCTCGTCCGGCTATTGGGCGTTCAATGGACGTATCGTTGGTCTCGACGAATTCCGCGCGGCTTCGGCGGGCGATGCGCCTACCGACTATGATGCGCCGGTCGCCGGGTTGCACGCGCCGGATCGCCTCACGTTTCAGATTCAGCTGAAGGAGCCTTATCCTCAGCTTTTCTGGGTGCTGGCCATGCACTATGCCTTCGCGGTGCCGCGCGAAGCGGTCGAATTCTACGGCGACCGGTTTGTGAATCATCCGGTCGGAACCGGTCCGTACATTCTCGAGAAATGGAAGCGCAACTACCGCATCGAATTTGTCCGCAATCCCAAGTGGAAAGAAACCGGACGCATTGAACTCTATCCCTCTACCGGAACCGAAGCCGCCCGCGCCGCCGGACTGCTTGATGATGCGGGCAAACAAATTCCCTTCATCGACCGCATCGTTCAGTTCGTCGTCGATGACGGCGCAACCACATGGATGATGTTTCTGGCTGGGCAGTTCAGCTACAGCGGTATCTCGCGCGACAACTGGGACGCCGTCATCAAGCCGGACAGCGGCCTCGTTGAAGAACTCAAAGGGCAGGGCGTCGATCTGCTTTCCGGCCCGACGCTGGACATGTACTACATCGGCTTCAACATGGACGACCCGCTCGTCGGAAAAAATAAAAAACTGCGGCAGGCGCTCAGCTGCGCCTTCAATCCGGAGCTGCTGGTCAAATACTACAACGGCCGCGTCGCCCCCGTGTACGGCCCGCTGCCCGATCCGCTCGCCGGATTCAAACCCGGGCCGACAGCCTATTCCTTCAATCTCGAAAAAGCCAAAGCGCTGCTGGCTGAAGCCGGCTATCCGGATGGTATTGATCCCGAGACTGGACGGCGCCTTGAAATCGCTCTCGAACTCGGTGGCGCAACCCCCGACATTCGGCAGGTCGTTGACCTGATGTCCGGCATGTTCGACAAAATCGGAATCGTATTCAAAGCCAGCTACAACAACTGGCCCGCGTTCCTCGACAAAATGGATCGTCGTCAGGCGCAGCTCTTCCAGCTCGGCTGGGTGGCGGACTATCCCGACGCCGAAAACTTCCTGCAGCTTTTCTACAGCGCAAACGCCTCGCCCGGCCCGAACCACTCCAACTACGTGAATCCGGAATTCGACAAACTCTACGATCAGTTACGCACTCTGCTGCCCGGCCCGGAAAAAGACCGTATTTGCGAACAGATGGCCGATATCATCATTGAAGACTGTCCCTGGATTTTCATGTATCAGCCGATGGAATTCGCCGTCATTCACGACTGGCTCAAAAACTTCAGCCTTCACGATTTTCCGTACACCATGGTCAAATACCGCCGCGTCGACAACGCGGCCTGGGACGAGTGGAAAGCGAAGCGCGGGAGGAAAAACTGATGCTTCGTTACGTCTTCAAGAGAATATTGCAGATGATTCCGACGGTGTTCGGGGTCATCCTGATCACGTTTGTGCTCTTCAACGTGGTCGGCGGCAGTCCGGCTCTTCAAGCTCTCGGCCCGCACGCGCAGGCGCAGACGCTCGAGCAGTTCGACGAACAGCGCGGATTTAACAAACCGTT
>JAQUXG010000042.1 GCA_028692515.1 Kiritimatiellales bacterium
GGCCACGACAGCGGATATCACGGCGCTCAAATCGTAACCATCAACGCTGACACCTTTCTGCAAACGGATAACGTATCGATCCCGACCGGCGAAGAAAATCCGGTCGCCGGAACCCCGCTTGATTTCCGTACGCCGCACGCCATCGGCGGGCGCATCAATGCCGACCACGAACAGATCCGTTTTGGCAACGGGTATGACCATAACTTCTGCCTTAATAAAAAAGCAGAGGGAGAGCTGAGTCTTGCCGCACGTGCCGAAGATCCGCTCAGCGGCCGCATCCTGGAAGTCTGGACCACCGAGCCGGGCGTGCAATTTTATACCGGCAACTTTCTGGACGGAACGATAAAAGGAAAAGGCGGCGGCATCTACGTCCGCCGCAGCGGCTTCTGTTTCGAAACCCAGCACTATCCTGATGCGCCCAACCAGCCGCAGTTCCCAAACACCATCCTGCGCCCCGGCACTCCTTTCAGATCGCAGACGATCTATAAATTCTCAGCGTGCTGACATGAAAGATACGCCTTGGTGCACATAAAAATTGCCTTATACGAAATCAAGTTGAGTGGTATCGATAGGCACCGAAAAAAAAGGTTCTACCACCCGCGTCGCTAGAGAGGTCCCGAGAGGCTCCGAGGGGCGGGGATTGTTACCCGATTTGGGAAAATTTATTTAAGTTTAGTCGCTCGGGAATTTATTTGTTAGACCATGGCTGCTAAATTGAACCTTTGAGGTTTTCTTGCCATCGGATCCAATAGATATGGTTTTTTTGATATTCAGGAGGGATGCAAAGGCTTCTGAACCATTTTCTTTCATCATAATAGAAATTTCTTGATTCGCATCTTTTTCACTTGAGCATGGAAGTTTGTACCGTACGGTCAATGGGGTGGTTGAATTAGAATTATAGGAAATACTTTCTAATTCAAGTGTATCCATTTTGATGTTTGGATTAAGTTCTTCAATTATTTTCTGACACACAGAGTGAAGTCTGTTTGTTTCGATAGTGATAACAGGGCGAACGCTGTCATTTTCGGATTTATGAGTGCTGTCGAGTGTTGTGCACCCCATTAACGCCATTATACTTAGGGTCATTAGGCTGAGCTTTATTTGTTTCATATTTTCTCCTTTCCAACAATTTATTAGACAGAAACGAGTTTCCGCCCATTTCGTTTTTTCTGTGTCCCGTTTCACGTGATAGGCAGAGTACAAAGAGAATTATCCGGCGGAAAGATAAATTCTTTTCGAAGCGGGGTGCGTCCGTAATGTCTTTTTCAGCAAGAGATTGTGCCGCAATTGACGGGGATTGTACTTTTCCGCCGCATCGGGGAGTCGTCGGCCTAATCCCGTTGCGTTAGGCGGAGAGACCCGTTGTTTTATGAACGCGCCAAGGCGGCCCACTGTTCAATGGGAATTTGTTCCGGCCTCGTCGCGGGATCAATGCCGCATTTTTCCAACCCTTGGAAAAATTCCGGCAAATTGTTCCGAAGGTTGGAACCGATCTGCTTGCGGCGCTGGGTAAAGACGGTTTTAACCAGTCGCTTAAAGCGGGCATAGTCCGGCACCTCGGCCAGCGGCGCGGCGCGTTTTTCAAAACGAACGACGGCTGACCACACTTTCGGCGCGGGCATAAAACAGGTCGGGCTGACGTTTTTGATATTCTTCACTTCATAGTTCAATTGCGACCAGATGGCCAGCGGCCCGAAGGTTTTGCTGCCCGGCTGAGCCGTCAGGCGGTCGGCCACTTCCTTTTGAATCATGAAGATCATTTTCTCCGGCAGCGGCGCGGCTTCAAGCGCGTTGACGATAAAACGGCTACCGACGGAGTAGGGCAGGTTGGCCACAATTTTATTCACGCCGCCCGAGAACAGCTCATTCAGATTCACGTCGAGCACGTCGGTTTCTAAAAGTTCCAAGGTTTGGAAGTGGGTACGAAGATGCGAGACCATCGTCCGGTCTTTTTCGATCGCAATCAGTTTGTCGGTTTCAGCCAGCAGTACCTGAGTCAGCGCGCCGAGTCCGGGGCCGATTTCCAGCAGCTGATCGTCCGGCTTAATTTTCGCTGCTGCGACGATGATGCCGAGGATGTTGCCGTCGATCAGATAGTTCTGTCCGAGACCTTTGTTCGGACGGTGCTCCAGCGAATCGAGCAGCGCGCGAATGACGGACGGGTTTGATAGTTTTGCCACTCCCGCCGGTCGTTGCCCCGCCGCATTTGCGGCGGAGCCTCTCTCGCTATGCTCGGGTCCAATGGTTGCCTCTCCACTTCGTTCCGTTGCCGTCGCAATAGCGACAGCCTCTCTCGACTTTGTCTCGGGTGGAACTTTTTCCATTATGTTGTCCAAGGGTTGGAACGTTGTGCGAGCTGGATGGCGGTTTCAATGGCGGCGATCATGCTGTCGGGCTTAGCGACCTCTTTGCCGGCGATATCAAACGCGGTGCCGTGGTCGGGCGAGGTGCGCACGATCGGCAGGCCGAGAGTCAAATTCACTCCGCAGTCGAACGCATGCATTTTGAGAGGGCCGAGACCCTGATCGTGATACATCGCGACGACTGCATCGTACTGTTTTTCCAATGTTTGGAAAAAAATCACATCGGCCGGAACGGGGCCAATGGCGTTGAAGCCTTTGGCGCGCGCGGCTTCGATGGCGGGGGCGATGATCGTTGCTTCTTCGTCGCCGAGCGCGCCGCCGTCGCCCGCGTGCGGGTTGAGTCCGCAGACGCCGATGCGGCCGTTTTTAAATCCGAAGCGGTCGAGTGCTTCGCCGGTCAGTTCGATAGCTTCGAGAATATTTTCTTTCGTCAATGCGTCGGCCACTTCGCGCAGCGGCAGATGACGCGTGGCGATCGTCACGCGCAGCCCTTTGCCCATCAACATCATACCGTAGCGTTTGGTGCCGGTGAGTTCGGCGATCATTTCGGTGTGGCCGGGATAGTTGACGCCCGCCCGTTTGAGTCCTTCTTTGCAGATCGGCGCGGTGACCATCGCGTCGAGTTCACCATCAAGACAGCCGCGCACGGCGCGTTCAATGGCGGCGACAGCGGTTCGTGATGCTTCGGCGGTAATTTTTCCCGGTGTGATATTTCCGTTGAACGGAATATTCCATGTGCCATCACCCGCCGGGCCGATCAGAACGAATTCCACATCGTTCCAAACCTTGGAAACGGCTTTGCGGGCGATTTCGGGGCCAATGCCGTTAACGTCACCGCAGGTTATGCCGATGCGGATGCTCATACGAGACCTCAGTACCGTTCAACAAAGTGGTTGGCGGAGATCGATTCGATCAGGGCCTTGTGCAGGCGATCCTGTTCCGCTTCGAGCAGTTTCGCTTCGATTTGTTTCTGCATATCTTCGAAGGGCACATAACCCTCTTCGCGGCGCTCTTCGACTTTGACGATGTAGAATTCGCCGGGGGTTTCGATGAGTTCGCTGAGTTGTCCTGCGGACGTTTTCAACAAAGCGGGGCGGAGTTCTTCGCGCACATCTTTGGGATCGCGCCACGGACTGACGGCAAGGTCGCCTTCGGAGATCTCTTTAGCCACGGCGTCAAACGAGGCGCCGTCGCGCAGTTTCTGCAACGTGTTTTCTGCCAGCTTCTTTTTGGCGGCGAGGTCTTCGGCGGTTTTACCTTTGTTGATGAGGATGAAGCGGTATTTGACGTTGAAGGGGATGAAGAACTGCGCTTTTTCTTTTTCGTATTCAGCGAGCGCGGCGCCGGCCGGAACGCTGGCGCGGCGGGTGACTTCCTGATTATAAAAAACGCGCAGGGTGATCTGCTCGCGGACATCCTGCTTCCATTCATCAAAGGTCATGCGGCGCGCGGCCAGCGCGCGGGTGAGCAGGGCGCGGTCGTTGTTGAACCGTTCGCGAATCAGCCGGTCGACCTCATCGTCGATGACCCTGTCGGGAAGCGACAGGCCGCGTGTTTTGGTTTCAGCTTTGATTAAGGCTTCTTCGATCAGCGCTTCGCGGGCGTCCAGATAGGCGGCCTGCATGCGTTCGGCGAGTTCCTTGCCTTTGTAGTTGCGCATGAGCTGCTGCACATAGGGCGCGGCGCTTTCGCGCACTTCGCCGTAGGTGACGATGGTGCTGTCCACGCGCGCGGCGTACCCGTCGATGGCCGTGATGGTCGGGCCGTTGGTGGAGACGACCGCCGGAGGAATGTCAGGGGTCTGAGCAAAGAGCGCCGGGGCAATCAGGGCGATGGATAAAATGAATTTTTTCATAAGAGCGGCATTATGCTTGAAGCGTGCCCGCTGTGCAACGGCTTTTCCCGGCGGCTTCCGGGTGTTGAAACGACGTGCGAATCCGGTAGGATCTTCCCTGCAAAGGAGGCCTGAATGAAGAATAGTATCTGTCTTTTGGTAATCGGGCTGATGCTGACGGGATGTTCAAAATCCGAGGAGATGACGGACAAAGCAGCCAGCAACCTCGTTAGCCGCATCCAATCCCCGATCGATCAGGCCCGCGCGGTTTCTGCGAAGGCCGCCGCCACGCGCGAGGCCGACGTGCAAAAGTGAACCGTTATTTCGCGTCCGTGGTTTCGGAGAGCAGGTGGCGGTTCTGCCAGAAATAGATCAGGCCGCTCCAGACGGTCAGCGCAGTGACCACGCCGGCAGAGCCCTGTACCAGAATCCAGAAGAGATCGGTTTCCATAAAACTCAGCGGATAAACGGAGTAGGCGGCCAGCAACAGCAGGACGGCGCTGATGAAGACCATCTGCCAGATGGTTTTGTGTTTTCCCCAGCGTCCGGCGGCGAGAACAACTCCCTTATCGGCCACCAGCAGGCGCAGGCCGGTTACCATCATTTCACGTGCCAGAATCAGTGTGACCATCCATGCGGACATGATGCCCGTTTCGACAAACCCGATAAAGGCGGCGGCGGTCAGAACTTTGTCGGCCAGCGGATCCATCAGCTTGCCGAAATCAGAACAGCCGTACACCGTGCGGGCCAGATGGCCGTCCAGCGCGTCGGTCAGGGCGGCGATACCGAAAAAGACCACGGCGGCGATCTCCGAGCCGGGGAATGAAATGCTCAGGCAGAGCATGAAAAAGCCGGCGAGAACAAAACGGCTGAGAGTCAGCAGATTCGGGGGATTCATTTTCATCGGGAACTTTCAATTTTATCGGGGTTCACAAGATAGAGATCGGGAAGCGGTTCATCGAGCAGTTTGCGGGCGGCCTTGATTTGCGGCTCCGGAGCGGCCGGTTTTTCCGCCGCGCGGCGACGCGCGCAGTTGGTGGCACTGACGATTAGAACGACCAGCACCAGCACGGCGGCAATTCCCCCGGCGAGAATACGAATGTCTTTGACCGGCGGTATTTTAACCTTGGAAATCAGACGTTTCGGAACGCCGAGCCATGCGCCGGGATGAAAGTTAACCGGCAGCCATTTCAGATTAAAAGAGAATGGAACGGGCGGGCGGGAGTTTTTCTGCAACTGACTGTTTTCGTCCATCAACGGTTTCTGGCCGGGGGCGTGGCGCAGCAGATATTCATCAATCAGCGGCTCCGGATCGAGACCGAGATAATCGGCATAGAGGCGGATGAATCCCTTGGCGTACATGGGCGCGGCCATAACGGAAAAATCATCCGCTTCCATGGCGACGATGAGTTTCGTCAGGGTTTTTGTCGCGAGTCCGGCGTCGTGTTCGCTGGCTCCTTTGGCCTCGCGCGCGGCCTTTAACTGCTGTCCGAGTGTCGCCATGCGGTTACTCCTCTGGTTTAAACTCCTCTTCATCGCCGTCAAATTCCTGAGAAGCTTCCGCTTCGGAAAGAGGTTCGCCGTTTCCGCCGTGCTCGGGGATTTCGCCGTCGAGGTCGATCAGAATATCGCGCGGGCCGGTTTCGGTCGGCGGGCCGATGATGCCTTTTTCCTCGAGGATATCCATCAGACTGGCGGCGCGGTTGTAGCCGATTTTCAGGCGGCGCTGCAGCGAGGAGGTCGAGGCGCGCTTGGTGCTGCGCAATACTTCCATGGCGGCTTCAATCAGTTCATCGCTTTCACTCATATCCGGAAGTTCCGGACGGTTGTTTTCGATCTTCTGTTTGATCTCGGTGATGAACTCCGGCGCGCCCTGTGTGCGGATGAAGTCGGTGACACGGTGCATTTCGCCGTCGCTCGTCCAGGTTCCCTGCAGGCGGACCGGCTTGCTCTTGCCCGGCGGCAGATAAAGCATATCGCCTTTGCCGAGCAGTTTTTCCGCACCGATGGTGTCGAGAATGGTGCGGCTGTCGTTGCCCTGCGCCACCTGAAAGGCGATACGGCCGGGAATGTTGGCCTTGATGGTGCCGGTGATGACGTTGACCGACGGCCGCTGCGTGGCAAGGATCATATGAATTCCTGCGGCACGCGACAGCTGGGCGAGGCGGACGATGCACGGTTCGATTTCCTGCTGGGCGACGCCCATCAGTTCGGCGAGCTCGTCGACGACAATTACAATGTAGGGCAGCTTGGCCGGCACCTGATCATTCTGTTTGGGCTGATCGTCTTCGCCGCCGAACAGATCTTCCTGTTTTTCAATCGGACGGGTATTGAAGCTCTTAATGTCGCGCACCTTCACTTTTTTGAAGAGGGCATAGCGCTTTTCCATCTCCTTGATGGCCCAGCGCAGACCGAGCGTCACCTTTTTGGCATCCGTGATAATCGGCACGACGAGGTGCTTGAGGTTTTCGTAGGCCTGGAACTCGAAGGTTTTCGGGTCGACCAGAATCAGGCGCATCTGCTCCGGCGTGCGCGAGAGAAGCAGGCCGGTCAGCAGCGAGTTCATGCAGACGGTTTTGCCCGCGCCGGTCGCGCCGGCAATCAGCATATGCGGCATCGCGGAGAGGTCGCCGACGACCATCTTGCCGCTGACGTCTTTACCGAGCGCGAGCGGCAGCGCGATTTCCGGGTTATGGAATGCCGGGCTTTCGAACAGCTCGCGCAGAAAGACTGATGTGCCTTTGGCATTCGGGACTTCGATGCCGACGGCACCTTTCCCGGGAATCGGCGCCTGAATACGGATGCTTTGCGCGCGCAGAGCCAGCGCGATGTTCCGTTCCAGCGCGGAAATGCGTTCAACGCGCACGCCGGGCGCGGGCGTAATTTCGTAGGAGGTGACGGTCGGGCCGGTTTCAACATGTGTCACCTGACCTTCAACACCAAACTCTTCGAGTGTGGCCTGCAGAATTCGCGCCTTTTCAGCCGTGTTTTCGGTCGAAGTGCGCGCGGAGAGCGGCGGCAGCTCGTCCAGAATCGTGAGCGGCGGAAGCTGATAGCCCGATTCGTCGCGGCCGGGGGCGATGTTGATGGAGATGTTGGACAATCCGTCATCCGGTGCCGGAGCACTCGGTCTGGTCTTGACGGGTTTGGGCGGTTCGATTTTCGGTTTCGGCTCCGCCTTCGGCGGCGTGAAGAGTTCTGCCGCCGCAGGCTTCGGACGCAGAATGGATTTCTTTTCTTTAGCGGGCTTCACTTCGCGGCTGAACTTCGGCTCGGGAGCCGCTTCACGTGCTTCTTTGCGGCGGGCGCGGAACGCTTTGATTTTTTCCCAGAGGAATGAAAACGGGGTGAACGGATGCATACCGGTCAGTTGCAACAGGGCGAGAATGAAAACGGTAACAAAAACAATACTGGCGCCGGTATGGCCGATCAGCAAACCGATCGTACGGGTCGCCAGCAGCTGGCCGACCAGTCCGCCGGGACTGCCGACATTCAGGATTTCAGTCAGTCCTCGCCAGAGGCCAATTTGATATTCCGCCAGACAGGAAACAGCGACCAGCGCCGCGAGCAGCCAACTCCACATCGGCCAGACGCGTTCGTAGGAACGGATCGTCATCATCAATCCGCCGGTCAGCAGAATAAAGGGAACCAGATAGCCGTTGACGCCGAAGAGCAGGAAGCCGATGAAGGCGAACCAGGAGCCGAACGGTCCGACCAGATTGTGGGGCGGCGACGCGGGTGGATCATGCAGAAAGCCGATGTCCTCGGCATTGAACGAAAAGACACACAGGAAGCTGAGCAGGCAGAGAGCCAGAAGGATGACGCCGATCGCTTCGCGCTTCGGGGAACGGACGATTTCGGTTTGCTTAGATTTTTTTGCCATTTCGGCGATTATAGGGACGGAACTTTGATTTTGAAGCAAATTAAACGGGACGGCATTTGAAAATTAAAGCGGTTGGCCCCGATTTTTGAACCGTAGATTACGCGGATAAATGCGGTTGGGAATCAACATCTTCCAAACCGTGGAAGAATTTTCACCACGGAATACACAGAACACACAGAAATTTCCAATCATTGGAAAATTTTTCGACCGGATTACGGGGGCGACAGAATGTTGAGGTAGGGTGGGCCTCTCCGTGGCCGCAGCCCTTCTAACCACAGGAGACATTCACGGTTCGATTATGAATTCAACGAACGGCATTTGAAAATCACCACCACAGGGATGCGGGCTGGGCCGGATTCAATAGCGCCTAGCTCTTTAGCTTAAATTTTTTGGATTCCGGGTCAAAAACCAGATTGTCTTTGTTCGCCTCATACCAGGCAATAATCTCTTCGTTCGATCCGGTTGTGTCCAGATGTATCAGGAGAGAGAGTCTCGGGTTGACGGAAGAAGACATGCGATCCGGCGGGTTTTTCAGCAGATTAATCAGTGCATCCGCAGCATCCAGATGTCCGTACTCGATAGCGATTGCCGCCATGCTGGCTGTGGAGTAGGTACTGTTGATGGTTTTAGTCCGATCCCATGCCGCAGCAACCGCATCGTCAAGCTGAATGCCCGGTAGCATGGAGATGTACTGGTAAAGATATGAGGCGTTCACCGACTTGGCAAAATAGTTGGTTAGCGCACTGTACGTTTTTGGATCTTGCAGAGACGCCACCGCTTTAAACCATTCCGTGGGGAGCTGATCGGAGGCGGATTCTTCCATTTCTGAAAAAAGAATGTCCCGCGCATCCTGTTCCCATCCCTGATCTATGACGACGGACACTAGGCCTTGCCGGAGCGGTAGCTCTTTCAGAATCAGTTCTTTATGCCGGTCGTCGGCCAGCAGTTTGATGGCATAGTTAAGGTGATAGCTTCCCGTGCTGCGACCTGATCCGGTCGGCAGCGCATCAATCAGGAGCGGCAGATTGTCCGCCCCGACCCGGGCCAGCATGGCAACCTGAGGGTCTTGTGAGGAATAACTTCTTTGCCCCTGACTGGCGACGATGATTTCATTGATGTAGTGCTTCAGGTTTTCTGCGGAACGGTCTGTGGGCATCTCAATCTTGGCAATCTGTTCCTCTGCCGGGCCTTTTCCGGAATACAGACTGCTATAAGAAGAGCGGCTGGTCTTCTGAAACGTATCCACATCCTTTTGAAGGTTCTCGACGGCTGTTTGCAATTTCTGAACCTGTGTCGCAAGCAGCTTTTGCTGTGAAGAGGTGGCGCAACCGGTCATCAAGAGAAGTGATAGAACAGCAGCGATTGACATAAAAGTAACACGCATAATGAGCTCCTTTCGAGAGGTTGAAAAGAAAGCTAGCAAAGGAAACCTATTTTGCAAGGGAGCATTTGAAAATTACGACGACCGGAATGCGGGCGAGCTGCGGATAAAGCTCGCGCCAGCCGGGGCTGTCGTACGGAACGTTCTCTAAAATTTCCCCCTCACTCATTTCAGGGATCGGCATCGGTGCAGGCTCGAGAAGCCGTTCAATCACCAGGCCGGCAGAATGAATCCATTCGGCAATCGTTGAAACCGGCCGGTACTGCGCCGCACTCATCGTTTTATCATCGAGCGACATGCGCACATCCGGATCGGGTTGAAAATAGTCCGGCAGGAAAAGACCCTCCTCGCCGTCGCCGATGTCGAGCCATTCACCGGCGTAGAGCGGATGACCGGTCGTCAGCAAAAGCGTTCCGCCGGGCTTGAGCATCGCGGCGGCATCGGCGATCACTTTTTGCGGATCGGCGGAAAAGGGCAGTGCGTAGGTCGAATGAATCAGGTCGAATTTGCCCAGATCGCCCATGGCGTCCATCGAAACGCGGCGGAAATCGACCTCGGCCTTTTCTTTTTTGGCCAGCTTACGGCCATGCGCCAGTTGCTCTTCCGAAATATCGGTGGCAATACACTGCGCCCCCTGCTTCGCCAGAAAGATCGAGTTTTGCCCGGCGCCTGCGCCGACTTCCAAACATTGGAAAATTCCAGCGGAATTTTTTCCAATGTTTGGAAGAAGCTGAAGGATGGAGTCTCCAGGCAGGAGCGGGCCGTAGTGGAAATCGTTCGTCGAGATGCGAGTCTCCTTTTGATAGAGCTCCGCCAGGTCGTCCCAGTAGCGCGCACTGCTTTGATCGGTGTTGCCTTTAAATTGCATGGACGGAGTGTTCCAGACTTTGGATTTGGACGCCAGCGAAAGTGGTTTTGGGTCGCGATTCCGCTACGAGGCCGTTATTCTCCCGCCCATGCTGATTGTTACCTCAGAGAGCCGCGATATTTTCCGCAATCTGGCGGTCGAAGAGTGGCTGCTGGACAACGCGCCGCATCTGCCGGTGCTGCTCCTCTATGTCAATTCGCCGTGTGTGGTGATC
>JAQUXG010000043.1 GCA_028692515.1 Kiritimatiellales bacterium
CCGAGGACTTCTTCGGTGGTACGAAAATGGCATTTGCAGGTTTTAAGCAGGATGCCGGGACCTTTGTGGGCGATGAGTTCGGCAGCGATCTGTTTGACTTTGGCCGAGCATCCTTTCGGTACGATTTCGATGCCGAAATCTTTTTCCATTTTACGCAGAGCCATCAGGAAGCCAGCGCGCGCCAGAATGGAGGCGGCGGCCACTGCCGGATCCGACTCAGCCTTGGTGCGCTGATCCATTTTGATTTTTTTACCTTTTTCCATCAGCGCGCGCTCAATGAGGCTGGTGGATGCAAATTTGTCGGAGAGCGCCCGCGGGCAGTCGGGTACCTTTTCGAGCAGGTTTTCGATGGCCCGCGCATGGCCCCAGGCGAGCATCCGGTTGACGTTGCCGATTTTGGTGTACATGCGGTTGTAGGTTTCCGGGCCGATGGAGACGACGGCGTATTTCCCCTCCAGTTTTTTCCGGATAGTGGACGCCAGCTGCAGAGCAACGCGGTCGCTGGTGATCTTTTTGCTGTCGCGCGCGCCGAGTTCTTTGAGAATTTCAACGGTTTTGGCGTCGGTATAGACCGAGGCGATGACGAGCGGGCCGAAAAAATCGCCTTTGCCGCTTTCGTCAACCCCCATATGGGGCTGGACGCTTTCCGGGTCGTGAATTTCGTCATAGCCGATGAGGGCTTCGCCGAGGATTTCCGGTTCAAGAGTAAAGGTGATCCATTCTTCAGCACCTTTACCCTGAACGAGGCACTTGCCGGAGTTGTAGAGGTTGACGCGGCAGGTTCCGGTATCGACGGCAATTTGCGTATGAGGCACTTCGACCTGCAGATGACTGGATGCGCGGAGAAGGGCGGCCAGTTTTGTCTGCTGTTCAGCGGTCAGTTTGATGGTGAAAGAGTTTTGTTTCATTCCAGAAGGTTTCTAGCAGAGTTTGGTTTTAATGGGAAAACAAAAGGTGGGCGGACAGGATTTCGGGTTGTTCGGCGGTTGGAAAAGTAGTAAAACCAGCCCTGTTTAATATGAAAATCATACGTTTTATTCTGATTTCAGTTTTTTTGTCCGCCTTTTCGGTGCGGGCCGCTGAGCCGACATTCGGCGATTTGGCGGTTCTTTTGGCAAAAGGGTATTTTGGAAACTATGTTCCGCAGGATGCCCCGTTGCAGCGGTGCGTGATCTTTTTAAACCGGCGCGGCATCTCCTTTTCTTTATTTGATCTGGTGGATCAAAATAAGGCTGTAACGAAAGAAGATGTGGCTCGGGTGGTCGGGCAGTCGACCCTGCTTTTTTCAGGGGAGGCGGAAGTCGTAAACGGCAGTATTAAAAAGCCGATAGAGGGGAAAACATGGGTTGACTACTGCTTGCTGAATGATATAAATACGGTTCCTATTTGGACTGGGCTTCTTGAGCGTACTGCGGAAGGGCCTCTTCCAGAGGTAAGATTTTTTTTCAAGCGATAGTTTTCGCGACCAAAACAGGAGGATGAGCGATGAGAAAAGGCAAGTTACAGATCGGTTTTGTTCTTATTGTGTTCATCGGGCTTCTGGCAACGAGCTCATTTGCTCAACTTGGACTTGCACAACTCGCGACCCAACCGCAAGGCGCTTCGCTGGCTGGACAGGCCGTGTTGACGGCAGCCAAGGCAATTTATGCCAATTCCGATCTCACTCCTGCCGAGAAACAGGCGCAACTGGTTGATCTGTTGAACGAAGCCGTTGCTACAGGTAACGAGTCAGTCATCCGTTACGCTATCGTGGCCATTATGGCGGCGGCGGGTAGCGGGGATAATCTTTCGCTGGCCATCGCTGCGATCAATGACAGCAATGCGTTCAGTCAGTATCAGGATCTTACAGCCGTTACCGTTACCGCAGTTTCAGCGTTGCTGGGCGGTGGCGGTGGAACCGCCGGTGGCGACATGGGTGGCGGTGGCGGTCAATTGGGTGGTGGAGATCAGCTGGGCGGTGGAAGTTTCAATGAGTTCCTTCAGTCGCTGGGTCTCGACAGTCTTACCGGCTCGGACTCCGATTTTAACCCGCCGGAGAAACCTCCTGTAACCCCGATTTAAGTTTTATTGGCAATCGTTATTTTTTTTTGACCTGAGTATTGTATTTGACGAAGGGATTTTATGTATAAGACCAAACTCTGGGTGTCGGTTTTGATTGGACTTACTGCCGGACAGATTTTCGCAGCAGGGGATCGCCCTTTTAAAGTAATTAACACCGTTCGTTTTGGTTATAGCGATAACCTGTACCATGAGACTGCGGACAATGCGGAAGCTGGAACATTCATCACCGACACGATTGATCTTTCTTTCAGTGCAGCATTTTCTGATCGCACAGATATGATGGTGAAATCGCAACTCAAACTTTTGACCGATCAGAAGGAAAACGGGCTTTATCCAAACCTCTATATGATGCTGAATCACTCGGTTTCGCCTCGTCTGCTCCTGAGTCTTTCCGAATATTATCGGAGTAATGAAAAATCTGGAACAGAAGCGAATATCGCGAACGGCACAGGAACCCGTTACGCTTATTTTGTGAATACGGTCGGCCTCTCTGCGGATTATGTTTTGACTCAAAAGGATCGGCTGACCGCCTCGGTAAATCATTCGATACTAAGAGGTGATAAAGCACTTGAAGCGAACGACTACACAACGATTGGCGGCGGCGTCGCCTGGAGAAAAGAACTAAGCCCTCAGCGCACCTTTGCGTCGCTGAAGCTTTATCAAAGTCATGTGAACTATGAAAATCAGCCGCAGGCCGATTGGAGTACACCTTATTCCACAACGAATCCTGCGGTTACTTACACAAATAATTTCTCCTATCTTGACGACCAGCAGGCCTATGATCAGACCGACCTGTCGATCGAACTGAGTCATACGTTTAACCAGAACTGGCAGGGAAGAGCTGAGGTGGGAGTGAGTTATATTCAACGTGATTTTCCCGATTTGTCATCGACGTGGACAAGCTCTACGAATTCGACTCCCGTCAACGGCGCAACAAACTTCGCCGATAATGCGGCGACGATTAATCCGATGCTGAAATTGGGATTGATATACAGTCCATCACCCCGAACCCGCCTGACCGGTGATTTTTCGCTTACACATCAGGAATCAAATGATAACGGCTATGGCGGTCAGGACTCGGCGGAGTTGCGTTTTGGCGCGCAGCACGACATCACTGCCAAGCTGATGGCGAAGGCCACTGCACGGTTTGCGAATATCACATATGACTCGAAGGACGATGTAACGGGCGGAGCAACGCAAGACACGGAAGACCGGATGGATCTTGATTTCCGTCTGACTTATAAATTGAACCGTATTCATTTCCTTGAAGCCGGTGTGCAACATCGGGAAGCGAATCGTGATAATGGGAACAGCTGGTCTGAAAACAGAGTGGATGTCGGCTGGCGCGTTGAGTTGAATTAAGGGAATGTTCCGTCCGGATTTTCCGACAACTGTGGTGAGGTTTAACGCCTCACCATCATTATTTACCAGTGGAGAACATTATGGCTGAGAATCAGAAGAAAGAGACCACATTACATTTTCTGGACTACTGGCGGGTGATCCGTTCCCGCAAAGAGATTGTGCTCGCCGTTCTCTTTCTGGTGGTGATCACAGGGGTTGCCTATACATTCACCCTGCCTGAAATCTATGCGGCACAGGCCCGCATCGAAGTGAATCAGGATACGGTTGAAATCGATCCGTTCAAGCCGGCCAGTAGCACGCGCAGTTATGACCCTTATTTTCTTCGTACGCAGTTTGAAATCATTCAATCCAAACCGATTCTTAACGAGGTGATTAATCGCCTGAACCTTCAGGAGGTCTGGGGAAAGTCAGGCGAAAAAATATCCAAAGAAGTGGCCTATAAGATTCTCCGTTCCAGTTTGGTTGTCAGTCAGTTTCGTGACACGAACCTGATTGCCTTGATGGCCAAGCGCGAAGATCCAAAAGAGGCGGCCCGCATCGCCAATGAACTGGCTTCGGTATACCGCGATGCCCGCCTTGATCTAAAACGTAAGGAAATGACCCGCGCGATGGACGCACTGTCTCGCGAACTGGAAAAACAGCAGGATCGGGTGGATTTAGCCCAGCAACGTGTTGAAGAACTTCGTCAGAAACTGGATATAACGATTTTGCCCGGATCCACTTACTCGGGTCAGAGCGAAAACAGCGTCGAAAAGATCCGCCTGCAGCAGTTGGAAGGCGACCGGATTTCCGCCCGTGTTGCGATGCTGGTGGCCCAGGCCCGCTACGAGCAGTTAGAGACGATGGAAGGGGATGATCTGTTGACGGCATCGTCCTACGTTTCTCAGGATACCTTTGCTGAAAGCCTGCGGACGCAGATTAATAATTACGATGTTACCTTGTCCTCTATGCTTGAAAATTACGGAGCAAATCATCCTGAGTTGAAACGCATACAGGCGGCCCGTGATGAGCTGATGGTGAAATTGACGCGTGCGATGGAGGGAATCAAAAAGGGAACTCATGCCCAGTATATTGTGGCAAAAGCAAAATTTGATGCATTGGAAGAAGAACTTCGCGGAGCCAAGTCGAGTGATATCGAAACCCAGCGCGAAAAATTTGTTCCGTTCAATAAGGCTCAGCAGGCGCTGGGAATTCAGCGATCCATCATGAATGTGTTGCAGTCGAAAATTGCTCAGGAGGGCATTACTCTTGAAGTTCCGCGTACTCCGGTTGAAATTGTGGATTCAGCGGAAGAATCAACCCGCCCGGTGAGCCCGAATCTTATTATGAATGTGTTGCTGAGTATCTTTGTCGGGTTGGGATCCGGTGTGGGTCTGGCCTATTTTATTGAATACCTCGACACATCGATCAAAACAGCAGATGACGTGGAGCGCTGGATTGAGCTGCCTGTATTGGGACTGGTTCCTCAGAAAGTTCGCCCGCTGATTGAAGAAGGTCCAGACAGTGAACATGCTGAAGCATATCGTGTTCTTCGAACCAATATGGCATTTACCGATTCCGGGCCGAGTAAGGGCGCATTTGCCGTTCTTTCCGGCGGGGCGGGAGAAGGAAAGTCAACGACTGCATTTAATCTGGCTTATGTCTGCGCACAGCAGGGCGAAAAAGTTCTGCTGGTCGACGCCGACTTACGCCGTCCCGTGCAGCACACCATTTTGGGGGTTTCAAACCGGTTTGGTTTAACCAACGTGTTGTTGCGTGACGTGCCGGTCGAAGAAACCATTAAAACGACCAGTGTGCCGAATCTTCACTTTTTGCCGAGCGGACGTCTGCCTCGCACTTCGCTGGGTGTGCTGGATCCAAAACGCATCAGTGAACTCGTACATACTCTGAAGGCAAAATACGATGTGATCATTTTCGACACGCCGCCGCTGGTGGGGATCAGCGATTCATCCGTTGTTGCCAAAGAAATGGATGGGGTGTTGCTGGTGGTGCAATATCGCAAGTATCCGCGGGATATGATTATTCGGGCAAAACAGATGCTGGACACCCTGGGGGTTCCGCAGGTCGGTGTTGTGCTGAATAATATCAATATTATGCGGGATGATTATTACTACTATTACCACTCGTACTACTCGAACTACTATTATTACCGTTCTCAGGAGGCAACTCCTTCGGGACCTGCAGGAACACAAAGGGGCTTAGCCTGAAGGAGAAGAGATGAAGAGATTCGGAATATTTTTTTCAATTTTGATAATGAGTTTGCTGGCGGGCTGTCTCAGCAGGACGGCCTCTGTGGCGGTGGCCGGAGGGGATGACTCAAGCTTGATCGGCTTTTATCAGTTGCGCTCAATGGATCCGCTTGAAGTCAATCTGCTCGGGATTCCGGAAGAAAAGAATATCCAGACGGTCATTGATGAGAAAGGCAATATCACGCTACCCTACATTAATGAGCCGGTAAAAGCCAGTGGACTGACAACTTCGGAGCTGGAACGGGAAATCCGGAAGATTTATATAGACGGTCAGATCTATCGCAACATTACAGTCAATGTGCTTACCTCTGCAAAAACCTATTATATGGAAGGCGAGATTCGCAATCCGGGGGGATATGTATTAGGCTATCGAATCACCCTGTTGCAGGCGATCGCTGCCGCCAGCGGGTATACAGAATATGCCGACAAGACGGACATCATCATCACGCGGAACGGTCAGATTATTAAGGCGAATGCCAAATATCTGGAGAAACACCCGGAAAAAGATATCCCGATCGAAGCGGGTGACCGGATCAAAGTTGACCGGTCGATGTTCTAACCGTGTGATGGTATCCGCTGAAGCCAGCCCTGAGCTGGCTTTTTTTATTTCCGGGTCCGGATGGCCGGATCAAGCTGATAGCGGATATCTTTAATTTCCGGAATTCCGGGCAGGGATGTTATTTTTTTTAGCAGTCGGGCTTTCGGCAGCCGTCGTAATTCAGCCAGCCAGCCCGGATGATCCGCCTGCAGATACAAAAATCCGTTTTTAAGATGCGAGGGGCGGACATGTTTTGATAACTGTTCGCCGGCAATAACCGGCCAGTGGCTGGCAAGGATTTCCGGCAGCTCCATTTCCTCCGCTTCATTTTTCTCTGCTTTTAAAATTCCGGATAGAATATCGCCGATGTGTTTTTCCTGACGGCGCTCGGGCGGAGGGTAACGATCCTCGATGCCGAAACGCTCCCGGGTTAACTCCCATCTCAGTCGCTGGCTATTATCTGGCTTCATATGGATGCAGTTTGCAAAATTTTTATGGAAACGCCAGACTCTAGCACACAAAAAGGAAGTCGAGTACTTTGAATCTGTTTCAGGAAGTCATATTTTCGGTGTTGCTGATGCCGGTGCTGCTTGCATTATCAGCCTTCTTTTCCTGTTCAGAAACGGCACTTTTTTCGCTGACACCAGAATCAGCCCGTCGCCTGCGGGGCACGCGGCACAGTGAGGAGCTGCTGAAACTTTTTCACCGCGAACCGTCTGAATTGCTGGCCGCCATACTGCTCGGAAATCTTTTTGTTAATGTCCTCTTCTTCTGTACCGGAGCGATGGTTATCAGTCGCTTAGCAGAAGCGTATGGCGAGTGGTTTGAGGCGCTTGGTGGATTGATTGTACTGCTTGCCGTCATCCTTTTTGGCGAAATTATTCCAAAAGCGATGGGCATCACACTTTCAGTTGGAATCGTTCGGATGGCTTCTGTTCCTCTGCGTTATTGGTTTGTGATTACCAGTCCGTTGCGCCGGCTGATCCGCTGGATGCTTGACCGGCTTCATTTGGGAGTAAACCGTCCTCTGATCAATGCGGATTTAACTCAAGGCGAGTTGAAGGAGCTTTTGGATGCGGTTCGACATGAGCCGGGGTTTGGCGCGCAGGAAAAAGCGATTTTAGAAGACATCGTAAACCTGTCCGAGATACGGGTGCGTGAGGTGATGGTTCCCCGCGTAAGGGTATTAAGCCGGCCGCTTACGGCCGACCGGCGCGGACTTCTTCAAGAAGCCGGACGGAATGAGTTCAGTTGCGTTGTGATTTATCGTGATGATGACAACGATCTGCTGGGTTATATAAATATCGGCGAACTGTTTGCAGACAGCAGCAATTCCTTGCCCATCGAATCGTTTATCCATCCGCTGGTGTTCGTACCCGAAACCAAACGGGTTGATGTGCTTCTGCGGGAGTTTATGACAAATGGATGGCGGCTTGCCGCCGTTGTCGATGAATATGGCGGATTCTCAGGTATCGTGACAATGGAAGACCTGTTTGCCGAGGTGGTCGGTGGCTTTGAGCCTGAAGAGGCGGAAGAGATCGTAAAGCTCGATGAAATGACCTATCGCCTGTCCGGACAGCTTCCCATTCGGGAGTGGAAGGATTTGCTGACCGGGATTCTTCCCGGGCATGATGTCGGGTCGCTGGCTTTTGATACGCTGGGCGGCTTCGTCACGTCCCTGTTGGGGCGCATCCCGGCTCCCTCCGACACAGTGATTGTTCGAAATCTTCGACTGACTGTCGAATCCATGCAGCATAGCCGTGTTGAAACCGTTCTGCTTCACTTGAATCAGCCGGAGGAAACGACATGAACCTGTTCGGGCAGATCCTGTTGATCCTGTTTTTAATTCTGCTGGCTGGATTGTATGGCGGATATGAAACCGGCGGATATCTTCTTAACCGTATCCGGTTGCGCTCCTACGTCCGGCGCGGAGACCCTGCTGCGCTTCGTCTGCAACGGGTACTGGCCGACGCCTATCTGTATATTTTCACCGTGCTGATCGGGCATAATATTGCGGTCTATCTGGTCTCGCGCGGCGTAACGCAGCTCTATTCCCAATCCGGGTTTTCCGGACAGGCTGAGCCGGTTTGGGGCTTTATCCCATGGAATGCCGAAACCGCAGCCACGCTCACGCTCATGCTGCCGCTCTTCATCTTCGCAGAGATCATCCCTAAGAATCTTTTCCGCCGTCGTGCCGACACGCTCATGTATCGCTCGTCCGGTCTTCTGTTGCTCTCCTGGAATATTTTTCTGCCGCTGACCGTTTCGCTGAAAATGCTTTTCAACCTGTTAACCGGAGGGCGGGGGCGTAGCGAAGCACTCAACGGGTTCTCCCTTTCTTTGCAGGGGCTTCGCGAATATTTTTCCGAAGAAACGCGTCGCGAGGCGCTAAGCGATCACCAACACAATATGATCGGCAATCTTGCGGCCATGCACCGGGTTCCGGTACGGCAGATCATGCAGCCTGCCGCAACGATCGCGGCTGTGCCGCTAACCGCAACGACGGCTTCAGCACTGGAAATCATGCGAACAC
Organism: Kiritimatiellales bacterium; assembly: GCA_028692515.1. Taxonomy (GTDB): domain Bacteria; phylum Verrucomicrobiota; class Kiritimatiellia; order Kiritimatiellales; family Tichowtungiaceae; genus Tichowtungia. The sequence goes on from JAQUXG010000043.1 coordinate 8,744, forward strand.
GAAACGTTGAACAGCTCGCGGTTTACCGCGGATCCGTTCGCAATATAGTGGGCGTTATCAACCTGTTCGACCTCATGGATCCGGCGTTGCAACCGTCAGGCCGCATCAATTCGCATATACATAAAATCGTCCGGCTCTCTGCGGATCTTTCATTGAACCGGGCCTTTCGCCGGTTGCGTAAAACCCCCTCCACGCCGGTCGCGGTGACCGATCGGGCTTTTCGAACGGTTGGGCTGCTCCATCTTCGCGACATTGCCCGCTATATCGTTCAGGACACCTGAAAATTTTAAAACCACGCAGAACGGGGATTGCGGGGCACCTGAAGCCATGCTACATTTAGCGACTTGAAGGGCAAAAAAGCCCAATATATGGTGGTTTTTACGCAAATGGCTAACGAAGACAAAAAACACATTTACGACGAAAGTAAGATCAAAACCCTCTCGTCTTTGGAGCACATCCGGGCCCGCACGGGCATGTATATCGGCCGCACCGGGAACGGAAATCACTACGACGACGGAATTTATGTCCTGCTCAAAGAAGTAGTCGATAACGCCATCGACGAATTCATCATGGGCCACGGGAAAAAGGTCGAAATTACCATCGAGGATGACACCGTCAACGTGCGCGACTACGGTCGCGGCATTCCGCTCGGCAAAGTGGTCGAATGCGTATCTCGCATCAACACCGGTGCAAAATACAACGACGATGTCTTTCAGTTCAGCGTCGGCCTCAACGGGGTCGGCACCAAAGCGGTCAATGCGCTCTCCAGCTACTTCGTCGCCCGCTCGCATCGCGACGGACAGTTCGTCGAGGCCCGCTTTACACGGGGTGTTCTGGACGCGGAAGACAAAGGCGCCTGCAAAGCCGAGGAGAACGGAACGTTCATCAGCTTTTCGCCCGATACGGAAATTTTTAAAACCTACAAATTTCGCGAAGATCATATCGAACGCCGGCTGCGCTTTTATTCCTACCTCAATGCCGGGCTCACCCTCATCTTTAACGGTAAAAAAATCGTGTCCGATGGAGGATTGCTCGATTTGATCGCCGATGAAAGCGAGTTCGAAAAAGTCTACGAGCCGTTTCATTACCGCGATAAAATGCTGGAAATCGCCTTCACACACACCAACCGCTTCAGCGAAGACTATTATTCATTCGTCAACGGCCAGTTCACCAGCGACGGCGGCACTCATCTCAGCGCATTCCGCGAGGGGCTTCTGAAAGCCGTCAACGAATACGCCGACGGAAAATTTGACGGCGATGATGTGCGCGAAGGGATTCTTGGGGCCATTGCCATCCGCCTCAAAGAACCCATTTTTGAATCGCAGACCAAAAACAAACTCGGCAACACCGAAATCCGCTCGGATCTGGTTGCGAACATCAAAAAAGCCATCGTCGAAATGCTTCACCGCAACAAGCCGGCGGCCGATCAGCTCATCGATAAAATCAAAGACACCCAGCGTCTGCGCAAAGACCTGCAGGACGTCAAAAAACTGGCCCGCGAACGTTCCAAGGCCGTTTCGATCCGCGTTCCGCAGCTTAAAGACTGCAAACAGCATTTCAGTAAAGAAAAAGCCGCACACGAAGATACGATGATTTTCATCACCGAAGGGCAGTCAGCCGCCGGCTCGCTCGTTAGTTGCCGCGATGTCACCCGGCAGGCGATTTACACGCTGAAAGGCAAGCCGCTCAACGTGTGGGATCTCAAGCGCGACGCACTCTATAAAAACGTCGAACTCTACAATCTCATGCGCAGCCTGAATATCGAGGA
>JAQUXG010000044.1 GCA_028692515.1 Kiritimatiellales bacterium
CCAGGTATACATTCCGTACGCATAACCGTACGTCGCATCGCGATAGTTCCATCCTGCGGTGGTTCCCCATGTCGGGGTATTGTCGGTTCCGTTGGCGTAGAGCGACCACGGGTCGGAGCCATTCCCTGTCCAGTACGCCGCCTTATACCACTCGTCCTCCGTCGGCAGGGCGTAGATGATTCCGTAGGTTGATATGGCGGACGTGCGGTCGGTTCCCAGAAAATTTCCGCCTGAATCAAACTGATACGCTCCCGAATAGGCATCGCCGCTGGTCAGCCAGTTGCAGTACATCGCCGCTTCATACCAGCTCACATAATAGGCCGGACCGGTGGCCGTATCGTAACTGCAACCGCCGATCCGGCTGTCTGCCGCAACCGCTGTATCAAACTCCGCGCCGGTCACTTCATAGCGGCTGATCCCGTAGGTGTAATTCACCGCGCCGTAGCCGGTTGTGTCCGCCGCCACGCCCGTCCCGCCGATCGTCACAAAATCCGCCTGTGCGCTTGTAGCAATAAGAATTGAAACCGCAAAAGAGCACAAGGAGCGCAAAGAAATTGATTTTGCGTTCTCTGCGTTCCTTTGCGGTAAATTCCTGTTCTGATTCGTGTTCATTCAAGTTTTTCCAAACATCAGTCTTCGCCAAGGCTACACCCTGACAAGTTGGAATCTTCCTACTCCTTTTTTCCAAACCTTGGAAGAAATCTTTCCAACCTTTGGAAAAGTCGCAACCCCGTCGGTCGCCGGCACATTCAGCAGCGCTATAAATCATTCGTATGTTCCAGCGGTGCCGACATAGCAGATTGAGGATTTATCCCTGATTGCTTTACCGCGGTATCATGCGGTATAAAACTCGCTGATGTATCTCGATTTCTTCCAGCTGAATGAGTTTCCGTTCAACGTGACGCCCGACCCGCGTTTTCTTTTCTTTTCTGAACGCCATCGCGAAGCGTTCGACTCATTGCTGTATGGCGTCGAACATCGCAAGGGATTTATCGTTCTCACCGGCGAAGTCGGCTGCGGGAAAACCACCATCTGCCGCTCGGTGCTCAACAACCTGCCCGGCACCACACACTCGGCGTTTATTCTCAACCCGTCGCTCACCGCTGCCCAGCTGGTGCGCGCCATTCTGATTGACCTCCACATCGAACCCAAAGGCGGCGATAAGCTGGTGCATATCGCCCAACTCAACCGTTTTCTGCTCCAATGTCTGGAAAAAGGCGAAAATGTCGCGGTGATCATCGATGAATCGCAAAATCTTGATCCGGTTCTGATGGAACAGGTGCGCATGCTTTCCAATCTGGAAACCGATCAGCACAAGCTGATGCAGATTATCCTGTCCGGACAGCCGGAACTGAAAGAAAGGCTTCAGCGCCCTGAGCTGCGGCAGTTGCGGCAGCGCGTGATGGTTCATTGCGACCTCGCTCCGCTCAGTCTGGTTGAAACAACTCTGTATATCCAGCACCGGCTCAAAGTCGCCGGCTCCGCCAACCCGGCCTCGATTTTTGACAGCGCCGCCATTCAGCAGATCTATACCAGCACCGAAGGAATTCCCCGCCAGATCAATACCGTCTGTGACCGCTCTCTGCTGGCCGCGTATGTTCGCCGATCCTATCAGGTCACACCCCCGGATGTGGCGCACGCGCTGGCCGAGCTGTCATCATTAATTGGAAGCCTGGAATGATGGAATACCGGAATAATGGTGTATGGAGCAAAAGAAGCCGAAAAAACTTCCTTCTGGCATTCTCTATTCTGCATTTACAATATTCCCCGATTCCGTCATTCCAATGTTCCTGTAATCCGAGGTTCTTATGAGTTTAATTCAAGATGCACTAAAGCGTAAATCGGAAGAAATGCCGCCCGTCCAACCCGTGGTGCCGGAAACGCAGCCAGCATCGGCAGAAGAAGATGTAGCGTCAAAAGGCCCGCAGTCGGTGATGATTCTCTTGATCATCCTGCTGATCATCGCCCTGCTGGTCGCGCTCGGCGGACTGGCGTTTTCGTTAATCCATTCAGGCAAAAAGAACAAAGACCAAAAGCCAGCGGCGGCGGCACCTGCTATTGAAATACCGGCAGAAGTTCCGATCGCACCGGTCGTGGCGGCACCTCGGGTTGAAGCACCCACCCCGGTTGCGGAACCCACCCCGGTTGCGGAACCCGCACCGGTTGCAGCGCCCGACGTTGAGCCGGTTGTGATCGAGCAGCCCATGGTTGAACCGTGGCCGGAGTTGAAGCTGACCGGCATCGCCTCGAGCGGTAATCAGCGAATCGCTATCATTAACGGAAAAATGATCACTGCCGGCCGGGTAATCGGCGAAGTTCTCGTGCGCGAAGTACGCGATGAGCAGGCGATTGTTGAATTCCGCGGGGAGCGCCGCATTCTGCATGTGAACGAGTAAGCCGCTAGACAAAGTACATTCCGGCCTCTATCATGGCTCCGTTGCGCAGGCATGGGGTTTGCGCTTAAAACATGGAGGTATTCTCATGCGGTACATAACGGCACTGGTTCTTGCGGCTCTGGTATTCTCTGTCGCCGCTGCAAAAGCTGAAAACATGCCCAAAATGAAAATGAAGGGCAAAATGGATGCGGGACTTGAAAAAAATGCGGAATGTAAAATGTCCGTAGCGACAAACGACGCCGCATGCACCATGGAGCAGAAAAAAGAGCAGATGAAATCCATGGAAAAGCAGCAGATGAAAAAAGCTGAAGAGATGAAGAAAGAAGCTGGCAAAGGATCTGAAAAAGGTCAGGCCATGCGCGAAGAACACAGCAAGAAATGGTGGAAACTCTGGGGCGATAAAACAGAGGAATAAGCTCCCCGTCTCTCTCAGAAAAAAGCCCCGGAATCCGGGGCTTTTTATTTGCGGCTATAGACGTCAACCTGCGTGTAAACCGGCCCCCACGGATGCTGCCGAACCGGAATTCTCCGCTCCAGCGTGAAGGCCGATTCCAGCTGCCGGTACAGAGGAACCAGACCTTCATACGGACTGTGGAAGACATAAATTTTTCCTGCGCCGTGCTTCAACTTCTCAATCAGCACAGCCGCTTCCAATGACAGCTCCCGCTGATCTTCCAGCAGCTTGTTCACATCGATACAGGAAGGCCGGGTCATCTGAATTTCTGGAAATACAAAACGCGGCCCGGCCTGAACCTTCATCTGATCGAGATAATAGTCCACTGTGAAATGGCTGATGCCTGTCTCGATCAGCGTGTCATCCGGCGAAAGATCCGTCGCCAGCCGCACAATCACATCGCGTTGCTCCGTCAAATGTCCGAAGGCGCGCCACGCCGTGTAGCGCGCCGCCCCCGCCAGATTCACCGCAATCAAAAGCGTCAGAATCAAACCCGGCCAACGAACTTTTGAAGCCGCATAACCGGTCAGCGCGCAAACCAGCGGCAGGCCGATCAGATCCATCTTATCCAGCCAGAACACCGGCCGGTATAACGAGATGATCACAATCACCCCGATCGAAAACAGATGCGCAACAAACAGTTCGCGGGCGGAGCGGTCATCAGCCGATTTCCCGCGAAACAACTGAAGCAGAACAAACAGCATCAGCGCGCCGGCAACCGCTATGCGAAGCCATTTGATTCCGTCAATCGCCATCATCTGGCTGGAAACACTCAGCAGATAGGCCCCGACGGCACCGTGATAGCGCACCAGATCCGGCACCGTCTCCGGTGTGGCACCAACGAGGTAGCCCGAAACCTGTAGCGCCAGCGACGGCATCCAGAGAATCATTCCGGCCAATAGAAACATTGAGGTCATCAGCCCGGCGCGCAACCGTTCGCGGTAAAACACCGCCAGCACAACAAACTGAGAAAGCGGCACAAACAGATACAGCGTGTGCGCATAAAAACCGGCGACCGAAAAAAGTACAAATAGCATGCCGTCGCGCAGCATACCGCGCCGCAGCGCGCGGTAGAAAAACAGCCAGCCGAGCACGGTGCAAAGAACCATCAGCGAATAATAGCGCAGATTGGTCGCCTGATGCAGGCACGGCAGACAGAACACAGCACAGGCCGTTCCCGCAATGCGGACGCGGGAATCGGCAAACAGCTCGCGCAGAAAAAACGGGATCGCAATCAATGCGGCACAGTCCAGCAAAACCGTCAGCGTCGTCAGCGCATATTCGCCGTCGCCGAACAGCCTCATCCAGCCGTGAAGCAGAAAATAAAACAGCGGACTGCCGTTATCCGAACTCAACGTCTGGACAATTTTTAACAGCGGCTCATGCGCCAGCTTGATCGAAAACGCCTCATCGAGCCAGATACATGAAAACGGGAGCTGCACAAAACGAAATGTAACTCCCGCCAGCACCAGCAACGGAACCAGCCATCTCTCGGCTTTTTTCCAGTTCATTTTTCTGCCGTCCGGTAAAACATGAAAACCGGCCTTGCCGGTTCCAAACCGTGGAAACTAGACGTGATCAAAAACCATTGACTGAACTTCCACACCGTCGATTGACGTCAGCTTGGCTTTGAGCGAAGCGACCTGAGCGTCATCGTCCACCATGTCGAGAAGGATCATTCCGTTCGGCGAGCAGACTTTCTTATCGGCCTCATGAAGACCGAGTCGTGTGCGGATCTGGCATCCGAATTCCGTGAACACTTTCTGAACCTCACCGGCATGCTTCACCCGTTCTGTAATATGAACTCCGACTACAATGTGCTTATCCATAAGATGCCTCCTCGTTGCGGGAAGTTTTAATCAAATTTTCCAATGTTTGGAAACTATTTCAAGAGCAGGTTGCGGAAGGCTTCGCGAAGCGCCGGAACGGTGAAGGCGGTGGTTTCAACTTCTGTAAAACGGCGGGCAAGCTGATCCGGATGGTGGGCATCGGAAAACCGGACGACGGGCCAGTGCCGCGCGATGTCCGGATCGACGGTTCCGACCACTTCGACGGCATCGTACGGCAGATCCGGCAGAAATCCGAGATGCGAGATGGCGCCGCACATGGGCCGGTCAATGTGTGAGGGAATACAAAGTGCGCCCGCCTGCAGTGTCATCGGGATCAAATCGAAAAATGAAATGTCCGTTCCGATGTTCAGCAGTTTGTCGGCAAAGTATTCCACTTCTTCATTCACGTTGACCACAGGCTGCTCGCCGAAGCGGTTTGGATTATTCGGCACATCCGGCAGATGGCGGTAAATCATCCGGCCGAATTCCATCGCTCGGGGCAGATCATCGAACAGACAGAGAACGTGAACTTCCTCGGCGGTGGAAACTTCCATTCCATAGAGGCAGGCCAGTCCGGATTCGACGCAGGCCTGATGAAAAGCGGGAAGATTTTCGACACAGCTGTGGTCGGTGAGCGCGATGCAGTCGATTCCAGCCGCCTTCTCCCGCGCGACGATCGTGCGCGGCGACATCTCCAGCGCCGCGCATGGCGACAGGCAGGAGTGGATGTGAAAATCAATCCGGGCTTTCATGCTGCTTATCTGTCGAGAGCGTTGGCAAGCGCAACTGTGGTTTCGTACTGACTGCCGGAGGAGACGAAAAGCGCGATCTTTTCTTTGGCGGCGGTTTCGATGACATCGAGTGATACGTTGCGCCCATGGCAGAAGATGACGGCGGACGCACCGGTGAGCGATGCGACGGCCACGGTGTTTTTGTGCGCCTGAATGGTGATGAGCGCATCGCCCTCCGTGAGATGGGCCATGACATCGCTGAGCAGATCGGAGGTGTAGCCGCCGGTGATTTCGTTGTCGGTCAGCTGCACACATTCCAAACCTTGGAATTTCAGTTCACTCGTTTTCATCGGGTTGTTTCTCCTGAGGATTTAGATGAATAATCGCTTTTACCATGGTGCCCATATCTATGCCGGACTGGATAGCAAACTCATCGGAAAGCCGTTTGGTGTTCGGAAGACCCATTCCCGCGCCGAAGCCCTGCGAACGAATCCAGTCGGTGGCCGTCGAAAAGCCTTCTGTCATTGCCTCTTCGATGTCCGGAATACCGGGCCCGAAGTCGTTGGCTGTGATGCGTACGCGGTCTTTGTCGACATACAAGGTGAGCGTTCCGCCGAAAGAATGGGCGATGATATTGATTTCAAGTTCGTAGCAGGCGACCGCCGCGCGGCGGATGATTTTCGGGGAGATGCCTCTCGCCTGAAGCTGCTCGCGCAGTTCGGCGGAAGCCTTTCCGCCAGCTTCGAAATCGTAGCGCGCAATCCGGTAAACACGGTAAAAAATAAAAGTTTCCGAAGAGGTGGCCGGGCTGATGCGCCCGCCTTCGGTTTCCATGGCATCCAGCTGCCGGGAGAGTTCCTGAATGAGTGCCATGTTAATGTTTCGCAGCGTAACCATTCCGGTCAGTTCGTTGTTGCGATTGACGACCGGGAAGCGGCGGTACGGAAACTTGCTAAAGGCCGACATGGCAATCGAGAGCGGCTGCTCTTCTGCCAGCGTGCGCACGCCGGTGGTCATGTGATCCGCTACGGCATCCGCCATCCACTCCTGCTCATAGGCGTTCATAATGTCATGAACGCTGATCAGGCCGATGACATGGCGGTCATCGACCACCGGCACACCGCTGATGGCATTGTTTTTCATGATGGTCTGCACGTCGCGCATCGTGCAATGCCGCGTGACAGCAAAAACCTTACGGGTCATGACATCGCGGATTTTCAAATTGCCCGCGAGCTCCTGAATGCGTAGAGACATTTCTTCTGTCGGTTGGAGCGCGGGACTCATAAGGTTTCCATCAGGCGTCCGAGACGGACACAGGATTCAAACTTCGGAAGCGGCGTATGAAAAAGCGGAATCCCCTGTTTGGCAGCAGCCTTACCGAGCATTGCAGGAATTTTCTTCCGGTTGACCAGAACCACCGCAACCGCGCCGATCACGTCGGCGGTGCGTAAAACCTGATCCGAAAGCAGTGACGTGATCAATAGAATATGATCGCCTTCGGAAACCAGAATATCGCTGATCAGATCTGAAGCAAAAATGGTGTGTACGTCGCGGTTTTCCCATCCGTCCGGCGTACTGGCCGCCGTAGCGTTCAGCGCCTCGATTAACAGCAGTAGTTTTTTCATAAAACGTCCTCAGCGACCGGAGTCGCGCCTTCGGCAAAATGAATCTGATAAAAAATATTTTCTATTTCCTGTTCCACGTTGATGCTCTGGATCAAAAAGTTATCCGAGCTGCGCAGTGAAACCGGGGCGAAATTGATGACGCCTTTGATACAGGTTTTTTTAAGGGAATCAATAATGGACTGTGCGGAGGATTCCGGTACGGCGAGAATGGCCACCTGAATTTCTTTTTCGGTGATGAAATCTTTTATTTTACTGATGTGCAGAATCGGAATGGGGGCGGCCTCATCGAGAATCGCCGGATCGCTGTCAAAGCCGGCCGCCACACGGATTCCAACCCTTGGAAAGCCGTTATAACTCATCAACGCCCGCCCCATTTTTCCGCAACCGATGATGATAATTTTTTGCTTTCGATCCTTGCCGAGAATGACATTCAGCCGGACAATCAATTCCTCGATCTGATAGCCGCCCCGTTTATTCCCGGTGAGGCCGAAAATGGAAAAGTCCTTGCGAACCAATGAAGGCGATACGCCAACTGCATCGGCCAGATTGTCCGAAAAAACCCGGACAAACCCGAGCCCCTTCATTTTCTGCATTACGTCCCGGTACTTCAAAAGCCGTTCAACAACTGCCGACTGGGTTTTCATCCGGACTCCTTTTTGTTATTTAATTCACATGTTTTTACAAAATCCGGCATTTTAATGTCAATATTATTATCTATATTGGATTTAAAGTAACTTTTTCATCACAATTTTAGTTGTAGCATTTTTTGGAGCGAGTACCCTTTGCGCTCAATTTTGGAGGACGCTATGCCTGAGAACAAATTACCTGCCGAGCTGATCAGCTTCATTAACGAGTGGAAAAATAAACAGGGCAACCTGATTATGGTTCTGCATAAAGTGCAAGAGCACTACGGCTTCATTCCCCGCGAAATCGCCTTTGAAGTGGCGGACTTGCTGGAAGTTCCTGTTGCCAAAATCTACGGTGTGATCACGTTCTATCACCTTTTTAAACTCACGAAACCGGGTCGAAACCAAATTGCGGTCTGCATGGGCACCGCCTGCTACTTAAAAGGCGGCGAAGATCTGATTCTCGAGCTGGAACGTCAGATCGGCGTAGGTCTGAACACCGTCACCCCCGACGGCGAGTTCTCGGCAGAAGCGGTCCGCTGCATCGGCTGTTGCGGTCTGGCCCCGGTCATGACCGTCAACGGCGAAGTATTCGGCAACGTGAAAATTGCACAGCTCAAAAAGATTCTGGATCAGGTGCGGGCAAAATAAGTGCATGCGACTTTATGCGATCTGATGACGGATATGATTCAAAATGCCGTCGAAGCAGACGCCACGGAAATTGAACTGGCGTTCCGTGAAACCGCAGAGTGGATTGAATTTGAAGTGAGAGACAACGGTAAAGGGATGAACCGCGAAACACAGGCGAAAGCGACGGATCCGTTCTACAGCAACGGACAGAAGCACGCGCACCGCCGCGTCGGGCTCGGCCTGCCCTTCCTGCTCCAGACGGCGGAAGCCGCTGGCGGCAAAGCCACCATCGAATCGCAGGAAGGAAAAGGCACGGTGATTCGCTTTCGTGCGCAGGCACAGCATCTGGATCTTCCGCCGCTCGGCGATTTCGCCGGCACGGCCGCCATGATGCTGACGCTGATGCAAAATGGTGAGATGAAGATCACCCGTTCGCTGAACGAAAGAAGCTATACGCTTTCACGCAGTGAACTGACCGATGTGCTGGGCAACTTGAATGAGGCTGGATCGCTGACGCTGCTCAAGAGCTACGCGGTCTCTCTGGAAAATGATTTAAGAAAGGCAGGATAATCTATGGCAAAACTGACACTGGATGATTTGCGCAAATTGCGCGACGAAAAGAAAAAATCCATGACCCAGCGCGACGCCAACGGCAAACGCGCAGAAGTGATTGTTGGAATGGGAACCTGCGGGATCGCCGCCGGAGCAAAAATCGTCTTTGACGCATTTTTGGACGAAATGGAAAAGGCTGGCATTACCGATGTAACAATCAAACAGACCGGCTGCATGGGACTCTGTTTCTCTGAGCCGACCGTCGAAGTGCTCTGTGATGACATGCCGCACGTAGTCTACGGAAACGTGGATGAGAAAACCGCCCGCCGGATCGTCCGCGATCACCTGCAAGGCAAAGCACTGGTCAGTGACCACATTTTTGACAAACCCTCGACTGACATTATTAAAGGGGCGAAATAACCATGGCGTACAAAAACTACATTCTGGTCTGCGCAGGCACTGCGTGTGAATCCAACAAAGGCAAAGCACTCTACGAGGCGCTCGAAAAAGAAATCAAAGCCGCCGGTGTCGACACCGAAGTTCAGCTGGTGAAAACCGGCTGCTTCGGATTCTGCGAACAGGGCCCGATCGTCAAGATCCTGCCCGACGAAAGCTTCTACGTCAAAGTCGGTCCGAAAGACGCGCACGAAATCATCGCCGAGCACATCGTTAAAGGCCGCCAGGTCAAACGCCTGCTCTATAAGGAAGATAAGCCGGACAGCGACCCGCGGTCGAACGACATCAGCTTCTACCGCAAACAGCTCCGCATCGTTCTGCGCAACTGCGCGGTGATCAACCCGGAAATCATCGACGAATACATCGCCCGCGACGGATACGCCGCACTCGAAAAAGCCCTCTTTGATATGACGCCCGACAACGTAGCGCAGGAAATTCTCGACTCCGGCCTGCGCGGACGCGGCGGCGCGGGTTTCCCGACCGGTCGCAAATGGATGTTTACCAAGAATACCGCTGCCGACCAGAAATATATCGTATGTAACGCCGACGAAGGCGATCCAGGTGCTTACATGGACCGTTCGGTTCTCGAAGGCGACCCCCATTCCGTCCTCGAAGCCATGGCCATCGCCGGATACACCGTCGGTGCCAATAAAGGATTTATCTACATCCGTGCAGAATACCCGCTGGCGATCGAACGTCTGAACACCGCCATGGCGCAAGCCCGCGAATACGGGTTGCTCGGCGATAAGATTCTCGGCACCGACTTCAGCTTCGACATTGAGATCCGTCTCGGTGCCGGCGCGTTCGTCTGCGGTGAAGAAACCGCCCTGCTCGCCTCGATCGAAGGCAAGCGCGGCATGCCGGTTCCGCGCCCTCCCTTCCCGGCCGTCAAAGGTCTATGGGGCAAGCCGACCGTTATCAACAACGTCGAAACCTACGCCAACATTCCGGTCATCCTGCTCAAGGGTGCCAAATGGTTCAGCAGCATCG
>JAQUXG010000045.1 GCA_028692515.1 Kiritimatiellales bacterium
GCCACCGGCGATGACATCGATGTTCCGCTCATATAGGCATAATTTAAATTTGTGTAGGTTGAGAGCAGCGAAACGCCATCCGCAACAAGATCCGGTTTTATGCGTCCGTCGTCGGTCGGACCGAAGGCACTGAACGTTGACATGGCACCGGCGGCATCCACCGCACCGATGGTGATGATATTTTTTGCAGAAGAAATGGTTCCCATACAGTCGTAATAATCGTTGCCATATAACGTTCCGTCGTGCGGATAGCCCGTACCGGTGTCATCGCGGTCGTTGCCGGCCGATTTGAAAATGTAGAGATTTTCATCATGTACAACAGCATCCCAGTCCCGCGTGTCGGTTGTATAGGCCCCGAACAGGTTGGTGTTGTCATTCCACGTGGTGGCCTCCCACCCAACGACGTATCCATAGGAATGGTTGGAAAGCCGGGCATCATATGTATTCTTTGCATCGATCAATTCGTCGGCATCCGATCCATTATAATCATACGAAAAAAGCTGAGCTTGCGGGGCCATCCCCTTGGCGGCGGCATACCCGGAACCATTCCCGACGATGGTTCCCGCAACGTGTGTGGAGTGATAATGTACGGCAAGAGATTCTACGGCGGTAATGCGACCCGCATAGTCAGGATGGGAGGCAACGCCTCCTCCATCACGCAACATCACATTGATGTTGGTTCCGGTCAGACCGTATGGCGCAGTTTGCACATCATCAACATGGGAGAGTCTGGCGGCGTTCTGATTATCCATGGTTCTGGGTGGCGGCGGCAATTCCACGTTGCTGACCGCAGCAGATCCGCATAGCAACAGCAGTCCGGCATATCCGGTTTTGACACGCAGTTTCTGACCGTACTGAAAGTCTGACGACAGGGCATCCGCTCCGGAGGCGACCAAAACGCCAGCGGCCTCTTCCCTGTCAGTTGTCTCAGTAAAAGCGACAACTACCTCAATGGATTCATCCGGGGTACCTGCCGTCAGATAGCGGTTCCATAGATCCGGCGACCATTTATCAACCGGCCAGACCGGCTCAGCCCCGAGCAGAGAGTCCAAGGCATCCAAGGTACTGTCCTTATCGGCAACTGCCCGCCAGGTGGTTTTTGTAATGTGCTCTACCAGATGAATTCCCTGCGCCGCCATTGCACCCTTCTGTTGCTCGTTCGGTGTACCGGCGAATGTTAGATAGAGCTCCTCACCGGAGCACAAGTTTGCATTTGCAGGAGCAGCAACGAAGAACCGGGATTTCAACTTCACCAGCCGCGACCGGTCATCAGACGACACACGGTGCTCCAGACCGCGCTGCAGATCGGCCCGGAAGAGATCGCCAAGGGTATGTGCCGATGTGGTTATGGCCGAAGAAATGAAGGGAACCGCCACCGCTGGATCCCGCGAAAGATCCGCCTGTTTCGAGGGGTTGATCCGAAGAGGGAGTGTTGCCGGATCAGCTGTTTTTTCAGCAATAAAATCCGGTTTCGTTCCAGAAGATGGCGCCTCAGGTTTCAGGAAAATCCAGACAACAAGAGCCGTTAATAACCCGATGCAAAAAAGAACTGATGCGGCTTTTTTCATTCCCGATAAAATAGCAGAAATGAAGAGAATTTTAAATCCGATTATTCGTCGAATTTAAAATTCAGCAATACAGGCAAGGCCGCCGATCCTTCCGCAACCATAGCCTTCATTTTTCTGGCTCCTGCTCCAAAAATAACGATGCCCCGTGGCAAGCCACGGGGCATCTGCGGCGCAACCAGTGCTCCGCGCGGAAATCAGTCGAAAATGGCGCCGCTTCGTGAAATTTTAATCTTCAGCGGAAGATCCCTGCTGGAGTTCCCAGCAGCAATCTCAAACGTTCCGGCTTCAACCCGCCATTTCATCCGCGTATCGTCAAAGAACGCAAACGCGGAATCCGGCAGAGGCAGTAGCACTTCCCTTGACTCACCGGGATTTAAAAATACTTTTTTGAATCCCTTCAGTTCACGCAGAGGCCGCTCTACAGAACATTTCAAGTCACTGACATACAACTGAGCAACTGCCGCCGACGGATATTTACCTTTATTCACTACCGTAAATGTGACCGAACTTCCATCTGGAGCAACCGTCAGGTTTGAATAGCCGAACTGGCTATAGCTAAGGCCGTGTCCAAACGGAAAAAGCGGTTCAATTTCTTTTGTATCAAGCCAGCGATACCCGACAAAGACACCTTCTTTGTATTCGCAGATTCCTTTTTGATACGCATCCAGAGCATGGGCTCCGATATCGTCGAGTTTTTTCGGAAGGCTGAACGGCAGGTGGCCCGACGGGCTGACATCGCCGGCAATGATTGCCGCCAGAGCGTTTCCTGTTTCCATCCCCGCGTAGCCGACCCATACAATTGCCGACACCTTGTCTTTCCAGGGCATTTCAACCGCGCTTCCGGCGACCAGATAGACCTGGGTTCTCGGGTTCGCTGCCGCCAACCGCTCAATGAGAGCATCCTGTCCATACGGAAGTTTCATATCAGTCCGGTCCTGGCCCTCTTCATCAAACGATTTGTTTAACCCTCCGATAAACAGAACCGCATCTGCCGTCTTGGCGATATCGAGCATCTTCTGTTCGTTTTCTTCGGCAAGGAGTTGCGTGCGGGCAGTCGTCCAGCCCACCTTCCATTTTGCGCCGTAACCGCCCTCAAAAAATTCAACATCAACCTGATATTTTTTCCCGGCCTCAAGATGAATTTCTCCGGATTTCGCCGTATAGCTCTGCATTTTCCAGTTGTCGACAAGCAGCGTTCCATTCACATAGAGTCGGGTTCCATCGTCACTGCCGGCAAAGAACCGGTATGTTCCGGAGAGATCGGGGATGATGGTGGCCGATGCCTTTGCCGAGAAATTGTCAGCGGGGATTTTTTCAGTCGGAGACTCCGGCCAGTTAAAATCAATTGTCGGCACATAGAGGGTATCAATTACTTTGCCGGACAGATTGGTATTGCCGAAAAAGTTAATGGTCCACGCAGGAATACCGGAGTCTGCAGCTCTTGAGGCAATGCATTCCGGCGGAATGGTCTCCATATCCTTATCATCCAAAAGCTTATATCCCGGGAAATAGTCGATCTGTGCATCTGTAAAGCGTTTTTTGATCCCCTGTAGCGGCGTAATTTCATACTTCGCCTGAATCGCAGAACTTCCGCCCCCGTTGTGATGGATGGCTTCCGCATTCACGCCGACGACTACAATATGCTTTGTTTTTTCCGGACGGAGAGGCAGGGATTCATCTTTGTTCTGAAGAAGGATCACGCCTTCTTCCGCGATTTTCCGGGTCGCGGCCTGATGTTCTTTTGTATTGTAGGATCCTGGGTTGCGGGAGGCAGGATCGAACATTTTATCCAGATCCATCATTCTCAGGATGCGCCGCACCTTTTCATCAATTTCATCAACCGAAACTTTGCCGGAACGAACCGCCGCCAACAGAGGATCGGCCATCTTGTATTGATCATACGGAAGTGTGGTTCCCATTTCGATATCCAGTCCGGCATGACTCGCCGGAATAGTTTCCAGCCCACGGATATTCCAGTCTGTTACCACAACCGTATCCGAGTTCCACTCCCCTTGCAGAATCTGTTTAATCAGATACTGATTCTGTGCACACGGAACTCCCCGGAAACGGTTGTAAGCACTCATCAGCGAGCGGGCCTCCCCATCGAGAACAGCCGCTTTGAAGCCGGGAAGATAGATTTCTCTCAATGCGCGCTCGCTGACCTCGACATCCGTATAGAAGCGGTTCAGTTCCTGGTTATTCAAAATAAAATGTTTCACACAGGCAGAGACATCGTTGGATTGAATTCCCTGAATATCGGGAACGACCAGACTGGATACCAGAAACGGATCTTCGCTCATGTATTCGAAGTTCCGTCCGTTCAGCGGAGTTCTTATGATATTAATCCCCGGCGCCAGAATAATGTCTTTTCCGCGGAAACGGGCTTCGGCACCCAGAATCATCCCGTGCAACCGCGCCATCTCCGGGTTCCAGGTGGAGGCCAGCACAGTGCCGGATGGAAGATAGGTGCAGCGATCCTCTGCGCGGTTCATCGAATTCCACGTGTTCGGGAAAACATCGCCGCGCACACCGTGGGGCCCGTCATCCATAACGATCTCCGGAATGCCGAGCCGTTCGACGCCGCCGGAAATAAATTTATCGTGAGCGTGGAGCTGGTATATTTTTTCTTCCAGCGTCATTGCATTCAGAATATCATCGATTCGCTTTTCATTGACTTCCGAAAACGCCGAAGTTGTTATGAAATACGCTGTTGCAAGCATGATAATACAGATCTCTTTTTTCATTTATTCTGCTCCTTTTTTGTTTTTAAAAATAATTCAATCCGGCGATCCGCGCCAGACCTTTAAGCGTTAGTTGAGGATCGACAGGAACCGGATGATCCCACCCCTCAAAAACCCATTTGGCAAACCCGCCGGTCGCACAGACTTTGGTGCCCCTCCCCAGCTCTTTCCGAAGTTGCGCTAAAATTTCTTTCACCATGCCGAGATAACCGAAGTGTGCGCCGATTCGCATGGCTTCTTCGGTGCTTTTGCCGACGATATGCGTCGTTTTTAGCGGCTTAATGTGCGGCAGCAGTGCTGTCTTTTCGGCGAGATAGTCAAACATCAGCGGCAGTCCGGGGCAGATAATTCCGCCAACGTAGCCTTCGTTTTTTTTGATAATGTCAAATGTCAACGCCGTGCCGAAGTCGCAGACGACAACCGGCGTGCCGTAATCGGCGGCCGCTTCGCAGGCATTAGCCAGACGGTCAGCGCCGATCGTTTCAGGATGGGGATAAGAAACCGGTACGCCAAGGTTCACCGTATGATTCACCCATAAAATTTGGGCAACGCCCTGCGCTTTCAGAAACTTTTTCCAGCGATTATTCACCCCCGGTTTTACCGAGGCAATCACCGCACGCGTTGGAACCGAGCTCAGTTTGAGTGCGGGCTCCGTTGAAGGTGTTCGCTGAATCGATGAAAGCTTCAGCCCGCGCGCCACCGCCAGCGATGTACTGGTATTGCCAATATCAATGACGAGAACTGCGGAGGACGTCTTCATTTTCACACAAAGTCTAATGCAAGATCCATTGACGGCGAAGAGTGGGTCAACGCGCCCACAGAAACCGCCGTAACGCCCGTTTCGGCGATCTCGCGAATAGTTTTCAGATTCACTCCGCCGGATGCTTCGGTTTTGCAGATGCCCTCACAGAGTTTAACGCAGTCGCGCAACTTAAGCGGCGGCATGTTATCGAGCAACACCCAGTCGGGTTTCGCAACCAGCACTTCTTTGAGCTGCTCGATGGTATCCACTTCCACTTCAACCAGCAGATCCGGGTATTTTTTACGCGACTCAGTGACGGCACCAGCCAGTGTACCGCCCTCTTTCGTCCAGTGTGCAAGGTGGTTGTCTTTAATCAATACGCGATCGAACAGTCCGTAGCGGTGATTGGTTCCGCCGCCGCAGACAACAGAATATTTTTCAAATGTGCGCAGGGTCGGCGTGGTTTTGCGGGTATCGAGAATCAGAACGTCAGGATTATTGGCTTCTTCAACATAACGGCGGGTCATGGTGGCAATACCGGTCATGCGCTGGATAAAATTCAGTGCGGTGCGTTCCGCCACCAATATCGAGCGCGCGGAACCGGATACCGTCAGTACGACATTCCCCGGATGAACTTTGGTTCCATCGGCCTTTTTCTGAACCACTTTCAGCGATGCATCTACCTGTCGGAATACTTCGGCCGCCACAGAGCCTCCGGCCAGAACACCCTCTTCTCGTGCGACTAAATGAGCTTTTGCCGTTTCATTCGCCGGCATCAGCGCATAGGTCGTGGCATCGAGCTTGTTCGGGCCCAGGTCTTCAGACAGCGCCTCTTTAATACGCAGTTTAACGTCAGGAAACGAAAGAATTTCGGGAAGCTTCATGTGCCGGGTTCTCCAAAGGCAGCTCAGCCGTGTTTTTGATAATGCTTTCCGGAGCCCATCAGCACACTGATCGGCCTGAGCATTTCGATGTTTTCGCAAACGATTTTAATTGCTGCGGCAATCGGTACAGAAAGCAGTGCTCCCGTGATGCCCCACAGCCAGCCCCAGAAAACGAGTGAAATCAGAATGACAACCGGACTGAGATTCAGGTTTTCACCCATAACCTTCGGCTCTATGAAGTTCCCGATCACCTGCTGAATCAGTACCAGCACAAACAGCACGGCAGCGGCCATCCAGAGCCGGTCAGGATAGAACTGCACGAACGCCAGCAATACCGGCGGAATGGTAGCCACGATTGATCCCACGGTGGGAATAAAATTCAGCAGAAAGGCCAGCACGCCCCAGGTAATCGGGAAGTCCACTCCCATCAGGCGGAGAACCAGCCAAACCAGTGCGCCGGTAATCAGGCTCAGAAGAAGTTTAATCGAAAGATAGCGACTGATCTGACTGGCGATTGACACGGTGACCCTATTGACCTTTTCTCCCTGCGAATCCGGAAAAGCGCGTTCGATTTTCTTCTGAAAATAGGGTTTCCCCAACAGCATGAAGACCAGAAAGATCAGCACCAGCAGGAGATTTTTAAAAAAGATTACAAACGATCCGGGCAGTGAAACCAGCTGATCGCTCACTTTCTGCTGCCAGTCAATTGCATTAAACGACACCCAGGACGGCATTGTAAACCGGTCCGTGAAATTGGCAGTGATTTGATTAAACTGGTCGGCATACTTCGGATATTCAGCGGCAAACGCCAGTGCCCGCGAATAAACAAACAGTCCCGCCAGACAAAAGAAACCCAGCAGAAGAATCAGTACTACACCTACGGATGGACCGGTCGGCACGCGGTGTTTCGCCAGAAAGTTAACCAGCGGGGCGAGGATATAGGAGAGGAACCAGGCAATGACCAGCGGAAGGATCACCGCCTGCGCCACTTTCAGGACAAACCCGGCGGCCACCAAAGCAATGATGCCGATTAGAGGAATCAAAACACGCTGGTTCTGCTGCATAACTCACCTCCGGTGAAAATTAGAAATCCGAAACTCGAAGTACGAAACAAATTCTGAATGTTCAATTTTCCAATGTTTGGAAACTTTAAATTTTCCGATTTATTCACTGTTTCGAACTTAGGAATTCGAATTTAAGGTTTTCACCCACGGGTCATCCGTGGGTGGCCTCGTACGCCGCAATATCGTCGGCATACTGAAGGGTCAGGCCGATATCGTCCAGCCCGTTCACCAGCTTGTTTTTCAGCACCGGATCGACGTCAAACCTATACTCCTGATCGCTGGCCGCCGCATGAACAGTCACTTTCTGATTTTCCAGATCAACGGTCGCTTTCACGCCCGGTTCCTTTTCCAAGGTTTGGAAAATCTCATCCACCTGCTTTGCAGTCATCTCAATCGTCAACAGTCCGTTCTTGCCACAGTTGCTGCGGAAAATGTCGGCAAATGCGGGAATATTCCCTTCGCTTGGAGCAATCACCACTTTAAAGCCAAACTGCGCCACCGCCCAGACGGCGTGTTCGCGGCTCGATCCGCAACCGAAGTTGTTGCGGGCGATCAACACTTCCGCCGTCTTAAATTCCGGCTTGTTCAGTACGAAGTCGGGATTGTCCGAACCGTCATTGTTATAGCGCCAGTCCGAAAACAGCGCAGCGCCGAAACCGGTCCGCTTGATCGACTTCAGATATTCCTTCGGAATAATCGCGTCCGTATCAATGTTCGCACGGTCGACTCCCGCCACAACGCCTGTAAAAGTAGTAAACTTATCCATAATCTCCCCTTAAAACTCGAAGCACTAAACTCGAAATCCGAAACAAACTCAAAGCATCAAAATCAAATTTTAAAAACCTTGGAAAAACTATTTAGACTTCTGAATTATCGCGCCAAAAATATTCATCAACTCCTGTACTTCACCGGCTAACGCCAAACGTTCGTCATCTAGGTTCGCATCACCAAATGCTTCAATTAACCGCAACCAGTACCGACTCTCTTTTGCCTCTTTCCGGCAGATTTTGATGCGCATCACAAAATCTTTTTTACTCAGTGCATCATTTGCCTCAATGTAATTCACACCCACTGAGCCCGAAGACCGAACAACCTGTTTGGCATCTTCAATATTCGCCACATCCAACTTCAACTTTCGCACAAACACCCGGACGGCTTTCGCAAATTCAAGCGTCCGGTCTTCCAGATCATATGTTTTTGAATTTTCAACCATTCTGATTTGTTTCGTGCTTCGATATTCGGATTTCGAATTTACAGCAATTCACGGATATCAACGAAGTGGCCGTGAATGGCTGCGGTTGCTGCCATCGCCGGACTGACCAGATGAGTCCGTCCGCCCTTGCCCTGTCGTCCTTCAAAATTACGGTTGGAGGTCGAAGCGCAGCGCTCCTTATCCTTCAGCTTGTCAGGGTTCATTGCCAGACACATGCTGCATCCCGCGTAACGCCACTCGGCACCCGCATCTACAAAAACGCGATCCAGACGCTCTTTTTCGGCGGCATAGCGCACCGCTTCCGAGCCGGGAACGATGATCATGCGAACGCTCTTCGCTACCTTCTTGCCCTTGATCACGGCGGCGGCTTCGCGCAGGTCTTCCAAACGTCCGTTGGTGCAGCTGCCGACAAACACGGTATCAATCTGGATATCGGTCATCTTCATGCCCGGCTCCAGTCCCATGTAATCCAGCGCGGCACGCACATCGGCCGGGCTGTACTCCGGAACGGCATCCAGTGCCGGAACTTCGCCGGTCACATCGGTCACCATGCCGGGGCTGGTTCCCCAGGTCACCTGCGGAGCCAGATCGCTCACGTCAATCGTCAGCTCGTGGTCAAACTTCGCGCCTTCGTCGGTTGTCAGTTTCTTCCATTCAGCGATGGCTTTTTCCAACTCGGCGCCTTTCGGGGCATATACACGGTTGCCGGAAGCAACATAGTCAAAGGTAATCTGGTCGGGAGCAACCAGACCGGCGCGCGCGCCGCCTTCAATCGCCATGTTACAGATCGTCAGGCGTCCTTCCATCGACAGTGCGCGAATCGCTTCGCCGCAGAACTCGAACGCGCAGCCGGTGCCGCCCGCCGTACCGATGATACCGATCAGTTTCAGCACCATGTCTTTGGCGGTAACGCCCTTCTGCAGCTTGCCGGTAAATTCCACTTTATAGTTCTTCGGCTTCTTCTGACGCAGCGTCTGGGTCGCCAGCACATGCTCCACTTCCGAGGTGCCGATTCCGAATGCGATCGAACCGAACGCGCCGTGCGTCGCCGTGTGCGAGTCGCCGCAAACCACGGTCATACCGGGAAGAACAATGCCCTGCTCCGGGCCGATAATATGAATCACGCCCTGACGGTCGTCGCCCAGCGGGAAAAGCGTTACGCCGGTCTGAGCCGCATTTTCGGTCAACGCATCCACCTGCGCCTTGGCGATCGGATCAGTGATATTCATCCGGTTCTCGTCGGTCGGCACGTTGTGGTCCATTGTGGCGAAAGTCAGGTCGGGGCGGCGCACCTTGCGGCCGGCCAGACGCAATCCTTCAAAAGCCTGCGGACTGGTCACCTCGTGAACCAGATGGCGGTCGATGTACAGCAGCACCTCGCCGTTACCCAGCTCTTTAACGACGTGTGCATCCCAAATCTTGTCAAACAGTGTTTTACTCATAGCCGCACAGGGTATATTTCCGGCTCATTTCCTTCAAGGAATAAGGAATAGGAAATAAACCGGAAAACTCGAAATTCGAATGCCGAAGCACGAAACAAGCAAAGAAACTCAAACCCAACCAATCCCGTTCGAAATTTAAGGATTTCTAACATTTTAAATTGTTTCGAAATTCGGGTTTCGTGCTTCGAATTTATTCACGTATACTCCGCGAAAAATTCAAGGAGATCCTAACGTGAATAGCTACCTGATTTTCATCCTCGCCCTGCTCGTTTTCAACTGGCTTCTGTCGCTGATCGTCGAAACCCTCAACGTCCGCAACGTTTCCACTGAAATACCGGCAGAATTTCAGGGAATCTACGACGCGGAAAAATACGCCAAATCCCAGCGCTACCTCAAAGACAACACCCGTTTCGGACAGATTCAGGCGGCCATCATGCTTCCGCTCACCATCGCCTTCATCCTCCTCGGCGGCTTCCGCTGGGTCAACGGCATCGCCCTCGCCGCCTCGGATCACATGATCATCCAGGGACTCGTCTTCGGC
>JAQUXG010000046.1:0-1270 GCA_028692515.1 Kiritimatiellales bacterium
GGCGTAGCCGGTTGAGCCGACATCGACAATGGCAATATCTACGCCGACTTCGAGTTCCTCGATAGCTTCAGTGGTTTCACAGTCCCGCCGGTTCGTTGCAGAGAACTCATCGTAGAGCGGAATCCTAATTTCGTAGATGAGCGTATTGCCGTTCAGGGTGATGGCCGCCGTCGCCGGGTTGTGCGCCGGAAACGGATCAATGTAGGCCAGTTTTTTCCAGACGGTGGTTTTGTCTTTGGACAGACCGAAGATGTACTGCTGTGCACTGTCCTGATCTTTTGAATAATCAAGTGGCTCGCTGCCGTTATCTCCGCGCACATAGATTTTGACGCAGTCCTGCAGATTGGTTCCGTCTTGAAGCACCAGATCGGCATCGTCATAGCGGACGGCGATGAAAAGTGACGGGTCATCGTTCCACCGGATCGACCACTGCGCGTTGGAAATATTCACCGGATTGCCGTCGAGCGTTTGAGTCAGCGGTGTCCATTCGGCCTTTCGCCAGTCATCCAGCCGCCCGTCAATCCGGATGTGCCCGGCCTCGGGGATATCTTCCGGTTTACCCATTTCGGCGCGGGCAAATCCGGCCAGCAGAAGGACGATCATGATCTGCGTTTTCATGGCGTTCAGGGTAGGGCTGTTTATCTCAAATTAAAAGAACGTTCCGCCGGATCGTTGCCTTTCGGGTTCGAGTTCGGTAATGATTCTCCGCAATGGAAACGATTACCAGCGTACAGAACGAACGGGTTAAACGGATTGTCAAACTTCAGCGCAAAGCCTCGGCCCGCCGCGCGGAAGGGCTGACTGTGATTGAAGGTGCGCGCGAAGTGCAACGGGCGATTGAAAACGGCTGGCAGCCCACGGAACTCTGGCTTTTTCCAAACCTTGGAAAAACGGACACAGAATTTTTCCAAACCTTGGAAGAAAACACTGAAAACCGGCCGAGCCGGTTCCAATGTTCGGAAGCGGTGTTTCAGAAAATCACCTACCGTGAAAATCCGGACGGCGTTCTGGCGGTCGGGCCGCTGGTCGGAAAGACGCTGGCCGATCTGGAGCTTCCGGAAAACCCGCTGATTCTGGTGGCTGAAGGATTGGAGAAGCCGGGCAACCTCGGCGCGCTGTTACGTACGGCGGATGGTGCGGGCGCGGATGCAGTGATTGTTTGTGATTCCGCGACGGATTTGAATAACCCGAATGTGATTCGCGCGAGTATCGGCACGCTGTTTTATCTGCCGATCGCGGAAGCGACCTCCGAAGAAACCATCGCGTTCTT
>JAQUXG010000046.1:1370-10169 GCA_028692515.1 Kiritimatiellales bacterium
AAAATTCCAATGCTTGGAAAAAACGATTCGCTGAACGTTTCGGTTTCCGCCGCGATTCTTCTCTACGAAGCCGTCCGCCAACGCCGTTGAAGCAAAAAGACCTTATTTTCGGCGTCAGCGGCTTCTCGCGGTATGACCTATACAGCGTCGGAACCGCTTCCTTGAACCCAAGATCTTTTTGTTCCAACGTTTGAATGAGCGGCCTCAGCTCACAAGGTGCGCTGTGAGCCCAGATTCTGCATCCGCCCCGGAAAGACAAAAGGCCAGTCTTGCGACTGACCTTTGAATTGGTAGCGGGGCTGGGATTTGAACCCAGGACCTTCAGGTTATGAGCCTGACGAGCTACCAGACTGCTCCACCCCGCAGCTATTTGCGAAGGGCAGAAGATAGGCTTTATTTGATTTCTAACAAGCATTTTTTTTAAATTTTGCAGAAAAGTTTGCAGAAGCACAGCGGATCAGTGTGTATCGCACTGTTAGCTTCGTGAATGAATTATTAATTCTTTTTTACCTTTTAATATCCGGCATCTGTTTTTATTGTTCGATCCAGGAAAATTAAAATCGGCGGGGAGCTGTTTATGGAAACTGGGGATAATGAGCGAAAGGTACTGTTGGTGGATGATTTTCACCTTTGCAGGACGTTTTTTGCCGAGGGGTTGCGTCAACAGCCCGGTCTGCTGGTCTTCGAATCAGCACATTCCTCAGGAGTTTTTGAACAAATCGCGGCGGTTGATCCGGATGTGATCATTCTGAATATTTCCATGAAGCATTGCAGCGGAATGTCGCTACTGCAGAAGATCCACCGGAAGTTCCCCGGAACCGGTCTGCTGACGTTCTCGTATTTGCATCATGACCATGTGTATGCAGAACGGACCATTTGTGCCGGAGCCGCCGGATATATTTCGGTGGATGAAGCTGGAGCGAATCTGCTGACTGCGGTGGAGACAATTGCCGCTGGCGGGGTTTATCTGAGCCCGGTGCTGCGTAAGAAAATTCATCTTAAGTCCAGTCCGCGCGGGAAGAAAACCGAGTCGTCTTTCGATCGGCTTTCGCACCGTGAGTTTGAAGTTTTCTGTCTGACGGGGCACGGCTATGTTCCGAAACGGATCGCAGATAAACTGAAAGTCAGTGTAAAGACGATTGAAACCTATCGTGAACGAATCCGCGAAAAGCTGGGGCTGGCGGACGGTGGGGATCTGTTGTATCACGCCAGCAGTTTTATCCGCGAACAAAGCCTTCCTCAGCCGATATAGAGAATATCTGTAATTCCTTGAAACCTCTTGCGGCAGTCTGTTCGCTCGGGTAATCTCGCCGTGTTTAGGGACTTATGAATATCCATGCGGGAAATTATACAGGTTGCTCTGATGGTTGTGCTTGCGGTATCGCTGGTTTTGTAGCTTTTTGCCGAATTTTCCAGTTTTCCACGGGAGAGAATTTTATGCAACGGTCCCGTCTGGAAATGGTTTTTCGAGATGAATCAGGCGGCGGGCATGGGTTGAAATTGAGGACAACGGGCCGGATGGTTCTGTAACCGTACGTTTTCTGTAATGGGAGAGAGAGCCCTCTGCCTGGCAGAATGAAGTCAGATTCGTGAAAAGGATCCAATGGAAAACCATCATGTCATAAAAAACAGGTTGCTTTTGTTCTTCCGGTGTGCGGGTGGTCGGGGAAGTTGCTGGATGATCGGTGTCATCTTTCTGACTGTATTGGCCACCGGACTCTGGACGGCAAAGCAATCCGGCGAAGCCGCTGATTTGCAAATGCGCCGCGAACTGGTGCAGCAGGTGGTCAGTCTTGCGACGGCGGTTAATCCGGTTAATGTAAGAACCCTTACGTTCAACGCAGAGGACAAAAGCCGCCCGGAATTTCAGGTGCTCTGCGATCAGCTTGGGGCCTATGCCGAAGCGACCGGGTTGCGCAGTATTTACACCATGGCTTTACGGAACGGATTGATCGTATTCGGACCCGAAAGTCTGCCGGAAGGGCATTCCTATGCTTCGCCGCCCGGAACGGTTTATCGGACACCCAGTCAGAGAGATTTTGATATTTTCCGCACAGCGCGTCCGCAGATTCAAGGTCCGGCCCGTGACGAGTATGGAACGTTCGTGACGGCCTCGGCACCGGTGATGGATTCGGTTACCGGTGAGGTACTGCTGGTTGTCGGGGTTGATGTTGAAGCCGATGCATGGCGCGCCGCTGTGTTGCGTGCGCAATGGTTTCCTGGCGGGATCACGCTGGTTCTGCTGGTGATTCTTTTTCTGGGCGGAGTGGTTTTACGGTTGCGCCAGCGGTTGTCGCCGGTGCGTGCCGCGGAAATGCGGCATACCGAAACGATCCTCAGTGTGGTTTTCATGACCGCGCTGAGTTTGGCGATGGGCGTCTATTTCAACCGGCAGGAGCGGGATGTTCAGAGGAACACATTTTACGCCGTAGCGCAGGCGCAGGCCGCAGTCAGCGTGACGGGATTCCATGACATGAGTATAATGCTGGAGCAGTTGGGCGTTTTCTTTGAGTCCAGTCAGCAGGTGGACCGAGATGAATTCAGCGCATACTGCCGGAAAATCATGCAGTCCGGTGCAATGAAAAACTGTCTTTGGATTCCGGAGGTGCCGGCCGGGTCTGCAGAACAGTTCATTCAGGAGATACAAAATACGGGCGTTACGAATTTTACCATTTGGCAGCAAAACGCGGATGGACTCCGCGAACCGGTTTCGTTCCGTTCGATTTACTATCCCATCGTGTACGTTGCGCCGGCCGGAACAGGATGTCTGATTGGCTTTGATGAAAACTCGGAGCCGGCGCGTGCCGCCGCTATTCAGCAGGCATTAAGTACCGGATTAAGCACGGCAACGGATCTGATTGAACTGGTTCCCCCCATTAATCTTCCCGCGTTTTTAATTTTCAGGCCGGTTGATGCGGCGGGTGCTAAAGGAGTGGCGGCTTTCGTGGTGTTCCCTGACAAACTTCTGGGCGGGGCTTATCTCGGCAATTCCGGAAACATAGATTTGGAAATTTGTCTGTCGCAGCTACGGAGAGGGCAGGATTTGACGTTAATGGCCGGCTCCTCGACGCATTGCGGTAGACAGTGCTGGATGGAAAACCGTTCAGGACTCAGTCTGACGGTGCCGATTTTCCGTTTCGGCAAAGCCTATGCGTTGCATCTGGTGCCGGCAGACGGCTGGCTGGCTGCTCATCCGTTGCGCAGCGGGTGGCAGGTTGGACTCATCGGGTTGCTTGTTACGCTATTGGTCAGCTCTCTGGTTGCACTGATCACAAACCGCCGGATCTCTCTCGAAAAGCTGGTAGATCGCCGTACGGCGGAGCTCAAAACCAGCGAGGAGCGTTATGACCAGCTTGCTGAGCAGAACGAAACGATCGCCTGGGAAGTGAATGCGGAAGGTCTGTTTACCTACTGCAGCCATGTGGCGGAGAAAGTGATCGGCTTTTGCCCCGACGAAATCGTCGGCAAAAAACACTTCTACGACCTGCATCCCGAAGAGGGAGGCGAGACGTTAAGAAAAAAGAAATTCGAGATTTTTGCACGCAAGGAGTTTTTACAGGGGTTTGAAAATCCGGTTCAGGCCAAAGACGGCCGCATTGTATGGGTGCGCACGACCGGATTTCCGGTTTTGGATGCAACTGGCAGTCTGCTGGGTTATCGCGGGTCGGACACGAATATTACCGGCCGCAAACTGGCGGTGGATGAGTTGAGCAAAACCCGGGCGGTTTTGCAGGCCGCTATGGATTGCAGTCCGGCGGGAATTGCCATAGCCGATGTCCCTGCCGGTCGCCTGCTGTATATGAATGATGCGGGACTGCATATTTGCGGCAGCGTCTGGGAGGATATTGCGGATGGCCTTTGGGTCAACGAGTTTACTGCCAGCGGGAAGCTGTTGCGTCTGGATGGAACTCCGCTGGACCCTGACGGGATGCCGTTGACGCGAGCTGTTCTGTATGGCGAGACAAACAGCCTCGAATTTATTATTCGACGCACCGACGGGGATGATTGCATCGTTTTGGCCAACGCGGCTCCCATTCTGAATGCCCAAGGAAAGGCGGCTTCCGCCATCATAATTTTTCAGGACATCACCGCGCGGAAATTGGCGGAAGAAAAGCTGCGGGCGAGCGAGGAAAAACTCGATCTGGCGCTGCGCTCTTCGGCAATGGGTGTGTGGCAATGGGAACTCGCGGAACAACGGCGGCTTTATGACAACCAGACCTGCAAGCTTCTCGGGATTGATACGGCTGTATTTAAGGGAACGACGGAGGAATTTCTCTCCGCAGTACACCCGGATGACCGGCTGAGAATTAAAGAGGCGTTGACCCTGACTGCTGAACAGGATGCCCTGTATGAGACGGAATACCGCGTTGTGTGGCCGGATGGAAGTATTCACCACATCTCCACCCGCGGACAGCTCATTTATAATAATCAGGGGAATCCGCTGAAGATCATCGGCATCTGCTGGGATATCACGGAACGCAAGCTTGCAGAAGAGACGTTGCGGCAGAAGCTGGAAGAGTTGGAGCGATTTACCCGGGTGACCGTCGACCGCGAAATACGCATGGTGGCGCTGAAGCAGGAGATCAATGCGCTGCTGAAAGCGGCCGGTCAGCCTGAGAAATACCGGATTTTTAACGACCTGCAGGAAGTATGACCGGTGAATTCGCGAAAAAATAAAAACAATAATCCCAATGATGCGACCGTTCAAATTCTTGGGCGGGCGCACGGACTGGATGTTTCTTTCTATGAAGAGTCTTTCCTGCGCAAGGTAATCGATAAGCGACGGGTCGCAGCTGGCATTCGCACGGTCGACGATTATAACGTAGTTCTGGCTGAAAATCGCAGCGAGGCCGAAAAATTTTGTGATTCATTGCGCATTATCTACAGCGAGTTTTTTCGCAATCCGCTCTCCTTTGCGTTGCTTGAGCAGTTGATTCTGCCCGGTTTGATTAAAGCAAAAAGAGCGGCAGGACAAGGCGGTATTCGCATCTGGTCGGCCGGTTGCGCATCCGGCCAGGAACCCTGGTCGGTTGCTATTCTGCTTAATGAACTGCTGCGGAAAGGCCATGAGCTGGTTCCGTACCGTATTTTTGCGACCGATTTGTCCGAACCCGACCTGGAAAAAGCCCGCGCTGGCGTCTATTCCGCCGACGAACTTAAAAATGTTCGCCTGCGCCATCTGACGGACAGCTTTACACGGACGGGTGAATGCTGGACTCTTCTTCCCGGCATCCGGGAGCGGGTTCAGTTTTCACAGTACGATCTGCTGGATGCGGATACGGTCTGTCCGCCGTCGAGCATCTACGGCGGGTTCGACCTTGTGCTTTGCAGTAACGTTCTTCTCTATTACAATCCGGAAGCACAATTGCGAATTCTGGATAAACTATGTGCCGGACTGGCTGGGGGCGGCTGGCTGATCACCGGCGAGTCTGAACGGCAGATTGTGGAGCGGGCTGGCGGGTTTCGTAATGTGTTTCCGTCCATTCCGGTTTTTCAGCAAAGAAAATTTATCGTCAATGCAGCAGGGAAGAAAAGGTAAGCTATGAGACTGAATGATTTGAAAATCGGAACTCAGTTGCGTTTTGGGCTGGGTGTGGTTCTTGTCCTTGTGGTCGCGCTCAGCGTGCAGTCCTTGATTCAATCCGATCTGCTTGGACGGCAGACCAAAATAATGTATGAGCATCCTCTGCAGATCCGCACGGCACTTGGTCGGCTGGAGACCAACACGGAGGGCATTTCCCGCCATCTGCGGGATCTGTTTATTTCAGAAAATGAACGGGAGCGGACTGCGGCATTGCAGAACATTGAAACGGATAAGGCCGATATGGAACGGCAGTTTGCCATTCTCTATGACCGTTATCTCGGCCCGAAAACAGACCTTGATATTTTGTACAGCAACGTGGTGCGGTGGAATATTCTGCGCGACGAAACCGTCCGGCTGTTTCGTGAGGGCAACACGGCAGAGGCGGAGGCCCGTGTCCGCCCCGGTGGCATTCAGGCGGCTCAGGCGGATGTCGTCAGGGAAAATTCACGGGTGATTGATACGTTTGTTCGCAATAAGGCAGAAGAGCTTTATCGAACGGCCTCGGCATTGGACGAAATGCTAAACAAGCAGGTTGGTGTGACCACTGTCGTGATTCTGCTGCTCTCCTTTTTCGTCACACTTCTCTTGCTTAGGGGAATAAAAACGCCGCTGAAGGAGATGGCCGCAGTCACCGAGCAGTTCCGGCAGGGTAATTTCAGCGTCCGCTGCCCGCATCTTTCTACCAATGAATTTGGGTTGTTAGCCGACTCTTTCAACACCATGGCGGACACCATTCAGGTCAAAATCAAAGTAGAGAAAGCAGAATCTCAACTGGCTGAAGTTCTGCTTCGCAAAGACGAGATTCATGCCTTCACGGCGGAGATGCTCAAAGAACTGTTGCGGCTCACCGGCTCGCAGGTCGGAGCGGTCTATTTTCTGAACAGCGAAAAAACCACTTTTGAATGTTTTGAATCCATCGGGCTTGGACCCGCCGGCCGCGCTGATTTTTCCGCAGTGCATTTCGAAGGGGAGCTGGGCACTGCGCTGGCCGCGCGTCGGATTCAGCACATCACCGATATTCCGGAAAACACCCGGTTCACCTTCGCCGCTGTCAGCGGGGAATTCAGTCCGCGTGCGATTCTTACCATTCCCATACTTTCCGGCCACACCGTCTCTACTGTCATTTCACTGGCGAGCGTACGTGCTTATGATGAGTCTGTCATCCGGTTGTTGAATGACACGTGGAGCATGATGACCGCCCGTATAAACGGTGTACTGGCTTTCCGGGAAATCACTGACCTCGCCATTCAGTTAGAACACCAGAATAGTGAACTGGAAGCGCAGAAACAGGAGCTGTCTGTTCAGGCGGCGGAAGTGGCGGAGCAGAACACCGAGCTGGAAATGCAGAAACACCAGCTCAACGAATCCAACCGGCTGAAGAGCGCATTTCTCTCAAACATGAGCCACGAACTTCGTACGCCGCTCAACTCGGTGATCGCACTCTCAGGGGTGCTGAGCCGCCGTCTGGCAAATACCATTCCGGCCGAGGAATACAGCTATCTCAGCATTATTGAACGCAACGGAAAAAATCTGCTGGTGCTCATCAATGGCATCCTCGATCTGTCCCGGATCGAAGCCGGTCGCGAGGAAATCAGCGTTACCCCGTTTTCTGTCCGTGAACAGACCGAAGAAATCGTAACGATGATTCAGCCTCAGGCGGGCGATAAAAAAATTGCCTTAATCAATCAGGTGGACGGTGATCTGCCGCAGATCATCTCAGATCCTGTCAAGTTCAGGCATATCCTCCAAAATCTGGTCAGTAACGCCGTTAAATTCACTCGCCAAGGAAATGTGACGGTTACCGCCCGGCAGGTAGGCCGCGAAATACGGGTGACGGTCGCCGATACGGGAATCGGCATTGATGCCATCCATCTGGCTCATATATTCGATGAATTCCGGCAGGCGGATGGCAGCACGTCGCGTGAATTCGGTGGAACCGGTCTGGGACTGGCCATTGCCCGAAAATACGCGCAGTTGCTGGCCGGACGGATCACCGTGGAAAGCACCCCCGATGTCGGCTCGTCATTTACTTTACACCTGCCGCTGGTGCTGGACGTTCCCGATTCGGAACCGGCCGCTGATATCGGCTTCCCGGCAACCGCCCGTTCCGGGGTTCCAATGCCTGGAAACGGACAGACCATTTTAGTCGTCGAGGACAATGAGCCGGCGGTGATTCAGCTGACCGATATTCTGCAGACTTCAGGGTATCGAGTTCAGACGGCTCGTAACGGGCGGGAAGCCTCCGAACAGATTGCGAAGAATCTTCCCGATGCCGTCATCCTGGATCTGATGATGCCGGAAGTTGACGGCTTTCAGACGCTCCGCGAAATTCGCAACACGGAACGGACAGCCAAACTTCCGATTCTGATTCTGACCGCGAAGCATGTAACGAAGGAAGACCTGAGTTTTCTTAAACATAAACAGGTTTTTCAGCTGATTCAAAAAGGCGATATCAACAAAGCCGGGCTGCTTTCCGCTGTGGCCGGGATGGTTGCTCCGTCTGCGGCGAAGATTGAACCGCCGCCGTCTCCGCGCCGCAAGCGGGCGGCACGTTCCGGAAAGCCGGTGATCCTGGTGGTGGAAGACAACCCCGACAACATGGAAACCGCGCGGGCGCTGTTAAATGACAGCTATCAGGTGATCGAGGCCGAGAACGGACAGGCTGGCATCGAAAAGGCGCGGACGCACTGTCCGGATCTGATTCTGATGGATATTGCACTTCCGGTCATCGATGGTCTGGAGGCGCTGACGGCGATCCGGGCTGACAAAAAACTTTGCCATATCCCGGTGATTGCCGCCACCGCCAGCGCGATGACGGGTGATAAGGAAACCCTTCTCGCCTACGGCTTTGACGGGTACATCTCGAAGCCGATTGATGCAGATCTGCTGAAGAAGATTCTTCACGAAGCGCTGGATTGATCCGGAGAAATTCCATGGAAACCGACCGACTTAAAATTATGGCCGTGGATGACAACGCGGATAATTTAATTGCGTTAAGAGCGGTTCTCGGAGAAATCATGCCGAAGTGCACCCTGTTGACGGCGGCGAACGGAGCCGCCGCATTGGAGCTGGCTGCGGTTGAAAATCCGGATTTGATTCTGCTCGATATTGTTATGCCCGGCATGGACGGCTATGAAGTCTGCCGCCGTCTGAAATCTGATGAAAAAATGGCAGCTATTCCCGTGGTTTTTCTGACCGCCTTGCGGACCGACCAT
>JAQUXG010000047.1 GCA_028692515.1 Kiritimatiellales bacterium
CGTGGCCTCTGTTTCGTGGTATAAGGCGGCACAGTTTTGCAACTGGCTGACCAGCGGAAATAAATATATTGGAGCCTATCAGTTTGATGACAGCGGAACGTTGACGAATGTCAACCGGAGTCTGTCATTCAACGAGTATGCCGCCGTGTATGTTCTGCCGACCGAAGACGAGTGGTATAAAGCTGCGTATTATACCGGCAGCGGTTATTCCCTGTATGCGAATGGAACCGACTCTGCGCCTGCGGCGGGAACGGATGCGCAGTACGGCGGCTATGCCGCGCCGTGGTCGGTTGGCTCAGGAACCGTGGAGCAGAACGGAACGTATGACATGATGGGGAATGTCTGGGAAATCATTGAGAGTGCCATTGATGGAACACTGGATACGATGAGTGAATTCCGGCTGGCGCGAGGCGGTTCGTTCGGCAGTACGGTGGATCGGCTGGAGCCGGATTCGCGTTGGTTGCTGGGTGCGTCTGCAGACGAGAATTACATCGGATTTCGCGTGGTGGTCATTCCTGAGCCGGCGGCGGTTCCTGAACCAGCCACTGTAACGCTGCTGGTTTTCATCAGCGCCGCGGGGTTCTGGATACGCCGTCGGTTTGTTTATTGACGATCATATTTAAAAGGGCAACGCCAGCCCGGCGGCGAGCAGTCCGCCGAAAATGAGATAGAGCGCGGCGGTTTGCGGCGGCGCATCGGCCAGATCAATGTTCAACTGTGCGGCGGCGAGCACCTGGCGAATCTGCCGCCACGCCACCGGAAGACTCAGCAGAGGGAGCAGCATTCCGGCGTGCACGGTTCCGGATGCAACCGGCACAATCATCGCTGCGTAGGATCCGGCGATCAGTACGGCATACAGTTTTTTTGTCCGGCTGGTGCCCAGCCGCATCGGCAGTGTGATAAATCCCGCCTGCTGATCCATGCGGATGTCACGCAGATTATTGACCAGCAGAATCGCGGTCACCAGACAGCCGCAAGCCAGCGCGGGCCACGCCGCGCCGACAGTTAGCGTTCCGGTTGCGGCGTAAAATGCACCGTCGAAAAGAAGCGGGCCCATCAGGATAAAGACAAACGGTTCGCCAAGCCCTTTATATTTGTATCCGGCCCGGTGCGAATAAAACCACGCTCCGGCCGTTCCGGTCAGCCCTGCAATCAACAGTGGCCAGCCCCGGATCGCTGCGAGAAGCAGGCCTGCCGCCGCTCCGGCAAAAATATAAAACCGGCCCCATTTCAGCATGTAGGCCGGGTGGACGACACCTTCGGTCAACAGTCCGCTTGATCCGCAGGCTTCGGCAGTGTCAAAGCCGAGTGTGAAGTCGTAATAATCGTTCAGCAGATTCACGCCCGCATGCAGCAGCAGGGCGCAAAACAGCATCAGCGGGAAAAGCGGCCACGCGACGGCCAGTCCCTGTGCCCGGGCAAATAAAAAGGCAACGGTCACCGGAATGACCGTTGCTGAGAAGGAATAGGCGCGCAAAGCGCGCACCCATTTTTTTAAATCGGGATTCATCGGTTGCTTATTTTTCGCGTGTGATCATCGAGTCGATCGACCAGCGTCCTGCACCTTTCAGCAGGAACATCAGCGCCGGAACCAGATAAAGCCATGCCAGCTCCTGCTTGGCAAACGGCTGGTCGCCCAATGCGCCGAAGATCGCAACGCCCATTGTGCAGAGTATCATAAACGCCGCCGGACGGGTCAGCAGGCCGATCGCCAGAAGCAGTGCGCCAAGGCTTTCCGATCCGGCCGCCAGCCATGCCATAATATGCGGAGCCGGAACACCGAGGCTGGTCACAAAGCCCGTAAATTTTTCCATGCCGCCGAATACTTTCTGACAACCGTGAGTCATCATCGTTGCGCCGATAAAGACGCGCAGGATCAGGATGCCGGGATTGGCATCGGGAGTTGTTCCGAAGAGAATCTGCTTAACGTTCATAATGGGCCCTCCTTCTTGAACAGTTTCGCCGCGATTCTCGCAAATCCGGCAAAATTTGCAAAACAGGTATTCCGGAATCCGCACATGAAATAATGCAGACGCAGTCCGGGTTTTCCCCGGATCCAGATGCGGCTGAACAGTTGTCCCACACTGTCACTGTGCAACGGAATCACCCAGCCTGCATCGAACGGGCGGAACGGTTTCGTCTGTTCGCCGCGCAGACGACGTGCAATATTTTTTCCGGCGCATTTTCCTTCGTACCACGCAAAATTGATCGCCTTGCGCAGCATCTGGCCGTTTTGCTCAAACGCGGCGGAATCGCCCGCTGCAAAAACATCCGGATAATTCGGGAGCGAAAGATCGGGATTCACCTTCAGTCGTCCGTCGCGCAACCGCTCGACGCAGCCTTTAATTTCCGGCACGGCGAACGTTGAGCCGCCTGCCCAGCAGAAAAAGACATTTTCAAACGTCTGGTCTCCGGTCGTCACATTTTTTCCGTCAAAACCGGTCACTCGTGTTTCCGGAAACACGGTAATGCCGGTTCCTTCAAGGAACCGTTTGATATAGCTCCGTTTCTCCTCCGGCAGGAACGGCAGAATTTCTTTCCCCGGATCAATCACCGTCACGCGGCATGGTTTTCCGGATGCCTGAGCGCGGTAAAAAAGACTCGCCGCCAGTTCCAGTCCGGTATAGCCGCCGCCGGCCATCACCACATGCGGCGCTGTATTTTGCAGCAGATACGAACCGAAATCGTCACGGATGTGCCGCGCGGTTTCGAGCGAGTCGAGATGATACATCCGGTCGCGATGTTGATCGAACCCGTGAAAATCCGTCACCGAACCGGCGGCGATCAGCAGCGTATCAAACGCAACGGTCTCATCGCCTGCAGTCAGTGTTTTCGTGTCGAGATCAATAGACGTCACCGTTTTCCGGATGTGCCGGACTGTTGGAGGAAGCAATGTGTCCAAACTTTGGAAAAGGAACCGTTCATCCAGCCAGCCGCCGGCCAGATCGGGCAGAGCGGGAAGCATCACGGTTGTGTTTCGCGGATCGAACAGCAGAATTTCCGTATCCGTTTTACGCAGAGCGCGGCAGGCCTGCCGCCCGGCGAACCCGCCACCAACAATGACCGTTTTGCTGTTCATCACGGCGCCAGAATAGGCTAGAGTCCTCACCGATGCAAAAGCTCAAAGCGGAAATCGAAGCGCAGTTCGCTCGCCATATGGAAGAGCATACCTTCTGGAAACAGCTGGCCGAAGAAAGCCCGGCGGGCTTTCAGGCCGTACGCGAAACCCTGCTCGCGCCCGGCAAACGGTTGCGACCCCTTCTGTTTTGTGCCGCCTGTCAGGCGATGGGTCGCGAGCCGAATCCCGATCTGATGCCCGTCGCGCTCGCGCTCGAACTCGCGCATGCCTTTATCCTCATTCACGACGACATCATCGACCGTTCCGCCGAGCGGCGCGGCGTGCCGACGCTTCCAAAAAAAATGGACGAACTGTTTGTAAAAAAGCCAGCCGACGGTTTTCGCGGCGCCGACTTCGCACTCATCACCGGTGACCTGCTTTATACGCTCGCCATCGAAAGCCTGTTACAGGTCGAAGCCTCCGATGCACAGAAAACTGAAGCCGTCCGGCTCTTCACTCGCGCGGCACTCGACACCGGACGCGGCGCGCTGCTCGAAATGCGCGCCGCGCAAACCCCGCTCGACCACCTGACCGTCGAAGACATCGAAGAAATTTATGCCCTTAAAACCGGCAGCTACACCTTCGCCCTGCCGCTTCAACTTGCGGCTTGTTTTTCCAAACCTTGGAAAAAACAGGGTAAAATTTTCCAGAGATTGGAAAAAAAACTTCCAGAGTTTGGAAAACACGCGGGCGTAGCATTTCAGCTTTTAAACGATCAGAACAGTCTGGCCGACGATCTGCGCGCCGGTCGCCGCACCTGGGCGATCGTTCACGCCGGTTCGCAGGAGGCGCTCAATGGTCCTGCCCTGCAAATCGCCATTAACATTGCGCAGAAGGAACATGCTCGTTGCGCGTTGGCGCTGATTGATGATGCAGAACTAAAAACACTGCTCAGGAATGCGCTGTGCGCAGTTGTTTGAGCAGGGCTTCCATATCGGCCGGAAGCGGCGCTTTGAAGGTCAGGCGCTTGCCGGTTTTCGGGTGGTTGAGCGAGAGCTGGGCGGCGTGCAACATCTGGCGGTCCGCTTTGACGGTGGAAGCGCGTCCGCGTCCGTAGACGGTGTCGCCGATGACGGGATGTTTGATGTGCGCCATGTGGACGCGGATCTGATGCGTCCGGCCGGTTTCAATCTTCACCCGTACCAGTGAAGCTTCGCCGAGCGGTTCGATTACTTCAAAGTGCGAGACCGCGTCGCGTCCGTTCCGGACGTTGGCCGCCATTTTTTTACGATGGATCGGATGACGCCCAATGGTTGTTTCGACGGTGCCGCGTTTGCCGTAGGGCACGCCCCAGACGATCGTCAGGTATTCTTTTTCCGTCTCACGTTCTTTGAACTGCCGCGAGAGTTCGGCCATTGCCATTTCGTTTTTGGCGACAACCATTACGCCGCTGGTGTCTTTGTCGAGCCGGTGGACAATGCCGGGGCGGATTTCGCCGCCGATGCCGGTCAGGTCGGTGCAGCGGTGGAGCAGGGCGTTGACCAGCGTACCGGTTTCGTTGCCGACCGCCGGATGAACGACCAGCCCGGCGGGTTTGTTGATGACGATCATGTTGCGGTCTTCGTAGAGTACGTCCAGAGAAATATCTTCGGCCTGTGGCGTGGCGGGGGTTGGTTCGGGAAGCGACCACTCTGCACGGTCACCCGCATGGATTTTCTGGTTTGCCTTGCACGGCGCGCCGTTCACGGTTACCCGACCATCTTTAATTAAGGACTGCCAGCGTGACCGGGAATGCTCCGGCACGACACCCGCCAGCCACATATCCAGCCGCGCTTCCGATTGCTCTGCAATTTTTTCCATGAGGCGGATGTTATCCACTAATCCTCACTAATCGACACTAATTTCCAACTGGACGGATTCTAATATCAATTCCGAAAGAGATTGATGGATTCCAGACGTGCTGTTACGAAAGGGCCATGAATGAAGAAAAACTGGAATTAGGAGTGCAACCGCTGGATGCGATTATGGAAGAGCGCGGGCTGAAGAATCACGATCTTGTGGCGGCGTCGAAGGACGGGCTCACGCACAAGCAGGTGCAAAAGGGGAGACACGGGCGGCGCCTGACAAAAAACATCCAAGACAAAATTGTAGATGCCATTTCATACTCCACCGGAACGACTTACAAGATTGATCAGCTGTTTAACTATCGTTGATCCAACCTGTTGTAGGGGTTTTGCCCACAAAAATACATTGATTCTGGAATAAAAAACGTATAATCAACCCGCCTTTGGAAGGGGGGTTAACTATGCGTTTTAAAGTTCACGCTGAAAATCGCTGTCCAGTTTGCGGACGGACTGAAGTTGCCCAACGGATTCGCCGGGGACAAATTATGCGCTGGCTTCGTCCGAACAGCGCGCTGATGAAATGCCGACTCTGCCTTACCCGTTATCTGGTTCGCAAAGAGCTGGCACAGTAAATCCGGCGTTCTCAATCCGTTCGGACAGTGCAGGGCGGCTTTCAGAAAGAGAAACGGCTGTGTTTTTAAATTCACGCCGTACGCGGTAGTGTGAACGCAGTTTGTCAAATCGTTCAATATCTTCGGCCGTGAGTTGATCCACTCCGATGTCATAAACCGCCGCCACTGCTTCGGCCAGCACCTCAAGATCGCTCTTTCCTTTTGAATCAATCAACAGTTTCGGTATCTCGACTGCGGGGAGCCGTGGCGATGGATCCCATGTTGGTGCAGTTTCAAAAAAGTGACAGGCTTCCTGATAAACCTGAATGGTTCCATTCAGTTTTCCTTCAAAGGAGTGCCCGGCAATATGCGGCGTACCAATCGTTGCGGCGGCCAGCACATCGGCGCGAATCAAAGGCTCCGGATCCCAGACATCGAGTATGGCATGCGAAATGATCCCGTTGGCTTTTGCATGAAGCAGCGCATCGGAGTCGAGTACTTTACCGCGCGAGGCGTTGATGAACACGGAGCCGGGATTCATCTGCTCGAAGAAACGATAGTTGGCCGTTTTTAAGGTCGGCCACGGTTTTTCCTTAATCAACGGGACGTGCAGCGTGACGATGTCGGATTCCGCCAGCAATGTTTCCAAACATTGGAAACCGGCGTCGCCTTCTTTTGCGGCGCGCGGCGGGTCGTTGAGCAGAACGCGCAGGCCGAGCGCTTCGGCGCGTTTGGCGACGCGTGAACCAACCTGCCCAACCCCGATGATTCCGATGGTTTTTCCTTCCAGATTCACACTTGCGCAAGTGTGAAGAGAGAGCAGGGCGGAGGTGATGTAGTCGGCGACGCTGTCGGCGTTACAGCCCGGCGCGGCGCACCAGCCGATTCCGGATTTTTCCAATGCTTGGAAATCCATGTGTTCGAATCCGGCGGTGGCGGTGGCGACGAAGCGCACGGCGGAGCCGGCCAGCAGTTCCGGCGTCACTTTGGTTTTAGAACGGATAATCAGCACATCAGCATCTTTGAGGTGCTCCGGTCCGATCTTCCGGTCGGGGATGACGACGACTTCGCCAAGCGTTTCAAACGCCTCGCGGCCCAAAAGCACAGTTTCAGCAACAACCGTTTTCATAGAGGACACGCTAGTTTATTTGCGGAAAGTTAACCACTAATTTCCACGAATCAGCACTAATTTCCGCAGGTTGTTTTTCCGGCTTTCGTAATTACGCATTACCTGTTACGTATTACGTCTTATGAAAACGGAAAAAATAAAAGGCGGAGCGATTTTGACACTGATGATCGCGCAGAGTGATGCAGAAATGATCAGCGACTGGGTGGCTGAAAACCTCGAAAAGACGGTGGTTGAACTGAAAAAGCCGGGTGGTACAGAGTGTGCACTTGAAATCTACTTTAATGACACGATTGAGGCGGAAATTGCCTCGCGGGCGATGGAACATTTTCCGAACTTTGGAAAAGCGATCCGCGAGTATGCCGACGAAGAGTGGGCCGAAAGCTGGAAGAAGCATTTTAAGCCGATGGATATTGGTCAAAACCTGCGCGTGGTTCCGCCGTGGCTTTCCGGCGAGACCGACCGCATCGAGCTGGTAATCAATCCGGGGCTGAGCTTCGGAACGGGAAATCACTTCACGACACGCTTCTGTTTGGAGCAGCTCGACCGGTTTGTTCCGCAGAGCGGCGCGAAGACGATGCTCGATATCGGCACCGGTTCGGGCGTGTTGGCGATTGCCGCTGTGAAACTTGGCGTGGAGTCCGCGCTGGGCGTTGATTTTGATCCGATCTGTGTCGAGTGCTCGGCGGAGAACGCAGAAGCCAACGGCGTCGCGGACAAAACCACGTTCCGTCAGCACGACATCACGCACGGCTGGCCGGATGAAAAGTACGACATCGTTTGCGCGAACATCTATTCGACGCTGCTGATCGACAATGCGTCGACCCTGTTGCGTGTGGCCGGAAAATATTTGATGCTGACCGGCATCCGCGAAATGGAGCTCGACGGCGTCGCCGACACCTTTGTTCAGTTGGGCGGGAAAGAAATTGTGCGCGACAGCGACAACGAGTGGGGCGGATTAGTTTTTACCCGCTAAAATTCTGCGAATCTGCACGACATCTTTTTTGATCTGTTCGATGAGCGCTTTCTTTGATGGAAAGGGATGAACGTCGCGGGTTTTCTCAACCAGACATATTTCGATGATCTGCCCGTAGAGATCGCCGTCAAAGTCGAGCAGGTAGGATTCGATCACGTGCATGTGGCATCCGAAGGTTTCCCGTTTCCCGATAAACACCGCGCTGGGGTGCAATTCAGAGTTTGCCGAATTTTGAACTCCGAACTCTGAACTCTGAACTTTCGTATATGCGGCGTACACGCCCGGCCCCGGGAGCAGTTCGTTCAACGGATTGATGTTGGCGGTGGGATAGCCCAGTTCCCGCCCGATTTTATTGCCCGGAATAACGGTTCCAAAAAGACTGAAGGGGCGGCCGAGCATTTGCTCTGCAAGGGGAATATGGCCGGTCTGAATGGCCTTGCGAATGTGTGTGCTGGAGACTTTTTCGCCGTGGTAGAGCACGGGGTGAACGGCGGTAGCGGTCAGGGCGTGTTCGTTACAAAATGTTTCCAATGTTTGGAATTTTCCGGCGGCCCGGCGGCCGAAGGACCAGTCGATGCCGCAGACGATCCCGGACAAAGAGGGAATATTTTTCCAAAGATTGGAAAGAAATTCTTCGGGTTCAATCTGTGCAAAGGCCATATCGAAGGGGATTTCAATAATGCCGTGTACGCCGAGCGTTTCGAACTGCCGCATGCGGCAGGGCGGGGCGCTGATGAGCGGCGGGGCTTTGTCGGGAACGAGTATTTTGGCCGGATGCGGATTGAATGTGTAGATCCAGGCTTCGCCGCCGCAGGCTTCGGCCTGTTCAACGGCGGTGGAGATGACTTTCTGGTGACCGATGTGCACCCCGTCGAAACACCCCGTTGCGAGGACGACGGGCTTGTCCGTTTGCGGCATCTCTGAGATGTGTTTAACCAGTTGCATTACAATTCGAAATCCGAAACTCGAAGCACGAAACAAATTCAAAACCAAAATGTACGAAAGTTTCCAAACATTGGGAATTGGAACCTTCTGATTTGTTTCGAATTTCGATATTCGTGCTTCGGATTTTAAACCTGATGAATCGGGATTAGATGTTTCGCGAGTTCTGCGCGATCCCACTGGATCACTTCGTCCATCGTAAAAGCCCCATCAATGCTCAGTTGGCCGGATTGCGTTCGGCGCAGTTCGGAGAGACAGGCACCGCAACCGAGGCGTTGGCCAAGGTCGTGGGCGAGGGTGCGCACGTAGGTTCCTTTAGTGGACTGAACCTCAAAGGTGGCGCGCGGCGAATTGAATTCTTTGAGAGCGAATTTATAGACGTGAATAAAGCGCAGTTCGCGTTCAACTTCTTCACCCTTGCGGGCGAGTTTATAGAGAGGTACGCCGTTCATTTTGATGGCGGAAACCATCGGCGGCATTTGCATCTGATCGCCGATCAATTTTTTCATCTCTTCGCGGATCTGCTCTTCGGTAACGCCGGAAGGATCATTTTCGGCGGTGGTTTCGCCGTCGGTATCCTGCGAGTTGGTTTCGACGCCGAACAGGATTTCGCCTTCATAGGTTTTGTCGCCGCCCATTACTTTGGCGGAGAGGCGGGTGCCGCGGCCGATCAGCATGACGACAAGACCGGTGGCATTCGGATCAAGTGTTCCGCCGTGGCCGACCTTGTTGAGTTGAAAGTGGTTGCGGATTTTGGCAACGAGGTCGTGCGAGGTCCATTCTTTGGGTTTGTCGATGAGGAGAAGGCCGTCGGGGTCGGGCAGAAAATTGCGTTTACGCATCAGGGGTGTCCTCGGTGGCCTCATCATCAGGGATAACAAGCTGTGAAAGAATGCCGAGCACGCGGTCGCCGGATTCGATGGAATCGTCGAACTTAAAGTGCAGGCGCGGGGTGTATTTGAGAATGACGTTTTTGCTCATGCGCGCCTGAATCTCTTTACGGTGCGAGTTGAGGAAGCGCATCATTTTGGTGCGTTCCTCTTCATGACCGAAGATAGAGACGAGGACGGTGGCGTCGTGCAGGTCGGGCGCGGTTTTGACACCGGTGACGGTGACGGCGCCGGTGTCAAAATTACTGTTGGCAAAAAGGCGCGGAATATCAACCGCGATTTCGCGTTTGAGCAGTTCGTTGACCCGGATGATGCGTGCGCTGGACATAAGAGAAAGTTATGAATTATGAGTGATGAGTGATGAATGACGGGGTTTTAATTTATCATTCATCACTTATCCTTTATCGTTCCCTATAACTTCTGGGTGATCTTCTCGATGGTGTAGGCCTCAATGGTGTCGCCTTCCTGGAAGTTGGCGAAGTTGTCGGGGCGGATATCGCATTCCTGACCATTATGCACTTCGGAGGCATCGGCCTGGAAACGCTTGAGCGAACCAATGGTGCCTTTATAGAGCACTTCGTTTCCACGTT
>JAQUXG010000048.1 GCA_028692515.1 Kiritimatiellales bacterium
GATCTTTCGAGGATTTTTTCATCCGCTTCAACAAAGAGACTGACTTCAGAGCCGTTGTCCTGAAGCCGCTTAACCGTTTTTTCCAAGGTTTGGAAATGGCTGATGACGTCGAGTCCGCCTTCGGTGGTGAGTTCCTTCCGTTTTTCGGGGACGAGGCAGATTTCGGCGGGTTTTACTTCGAGCGCGATTTTAACGATTTCTTCGGAGTTGGCCATTTCGAGGTTGATGGGTAGCGGACATTCTTTGGAAAGGCGGTACACGTCGGCGTCCTGAATGTGGCGGCGGTCTTCGCGCAGATGGACGGTGATGCTGACGGCCCCGGCTCTGGCGCAGATTTTTGCGGCTTCGAGCGGGTCGGGATAGATGGTGCCGCGTGCCTGACGCAGGGTGGCAATGTGGTCGATGTTAACGCCGAGTTTCATGTTCAGCCTTTTTCGCATGTTGCGCCGGATCGTATACGAGGCAGGCGGTTGTGTTCCAGCCGCGGAGGATTTCGAGCGCGCGGTAGGCCCCGCGGAAGAGGTCGCGCAGGTTACGTCCATGTTCCGGATACGCCGCGATGCCGACGCTGACGGAGGATTTGATTCGTTTGCCGTTTGAGACAAACAATTCTTTCTGTACCGCTTCACGCAGGCGGGTGGCGATGAGTTCACCCTGCTGCAGGGTGCCGGGGGCGAGGATCATGAAATCATCGCGGTGGTAGCGGCCGATCAGGTCACAGTTGCGGGTGAGGTTCTGGAGAATTTTACTGACCCCGGCGATGACATCGTCGGCCGCCGGTTCGCCGTGCAACTGAATGATCTGATCGATGCGGTTGATGCCGACGCAGAGCAGAGTCGCCGGTTGTTTTTTATGACGGATTTCTGCGAGATATTTTCGTATGTATGAACCGATTACTCCGGGGCGGAGAACGCCGGTGAGCGGATCCAGCGCGGCATTTTTATCCTGTTTGCTGAGCTCCCCGAGTTCTTCGGGCGTTTCGGGCGGCGGCTCTTCTGTTTTTGGAAGAGGGGCGATGCAGAATGGAAGGGGATTTTCAAAACCGGCGCTGTCCAGTGCTTCGTTGGCGGCATCAATAACAGACTGTGTGTTGAGGCCATGCGCGGGGAAGCTGCTGACTCCCGCGCGGATGGAGGTTGCGCCGGAGCGGCTTAAAGCCGCTTTCATCTCCGCGGTTATGCGTGAGGCGATTGCAGGCATGGTTTCTCCTTCGGTGTCGATGATGGCGGCTACGCAATCGTCGCGGAGAAGGCAGGCTTTATCGGAAGCTTCCCGAATTATGTTTTTGATCTCGGCAAGGAGTTTTTCCTGCACGGCTCGGAGATTTGGCTCTTCCGTGACGAATTGCAGGATAAGGATGCTGAAGCCGGAGGAGGTGCGGTTGATTTTACTTAAATAGCGGGTGACCTGAATGAAGAAGAAGTCGTTACAGTCATCAACGGTCTGCAATTCGCTTTCTTCCATCTGAATCATCCGGTGGAATCGGTAGGTACTGCTGATCAGAGTAAGGATGGCGAATGAAATACCCGTTACAAGCAACAGCTGCCCGGCTTGTGCCAAGGGCAGCTGCGCAATCCATGTTAGCTGTTGAATGGGACTCAGCATGCAGGGGTCGCTTCAGGGGACGCCGCGGCGACTAATAATAAAGCACGAATTCGCCGCGGCGGTTCGCGGACCATGCCGCTTCGTCGTGGCCGGGATTGGCCGGCAGTTCTTCGCCGTAGCTCTTGGTCTGAATCCGGTCAGCACCAATACCGAGACCGGCCAGATAGTCGCGGATGGCCTGCGCGCGGCGTTCGCCGAGAGCCAGATTGTATTCGTTGCTTCCGCGTTCATCGCAGTTGCCTTCGATGATGACGGCGACGGAGTTGTTCTGTTTGAGGTGCAGGGAAACGGCTTCAATTTTTGAGCGTTCCGTGGACGCCACCTGAGAGCTGTCGTAGTCGAAATAGACCGGAGCGAACATGCCGGGGTGTCCTGTGCCGCCTGTGAAGCGGTCGCCCATGGCCAGTCCGCCCATGCCGTCACCGTAGAGACCGTCAGAGCCGTAGACACCGGCCGGATTTTTTTTCAGGCTTTTGCAACCGGTGAGGGATGAGAGAGCCAGTAACAGACACAATCCTGTAACGACGGAGACATTCTTCTTCATGATAACGAGACCTCGCTTTTTACATTTCCTGTCACGGTGAGCAAGCGGGCGCATACCAGCTTCCGCCACCGTTGAGTAAAGCTACCGGACGGTCGCTCACCGTGTCAAGGAGGTAGAGGGCCGATTGGTAGCGCACAGAGCGCGCCGCGACAATATGCCGTCCATCCGGAGCCCATGACGGATCTTCATAGTCAGCCCCCTCGTTGGCCAGATAAACAGTCTGTCCGCTTGCCGGCTGGATTACCGCGATGCTGTACCGCCCGCCGGAGCGGCTGGAACAGGCGATCAGGCCGTTCGGCCCCCAGTCCGGGGCGACGTTTTCGGTGCCCTGACGGCTGAGGCGTCTGGGCGCACCGCCTTCGCGGGCGATGATG
Source organism: Kiritimatiellales bacterium (assembly GCA_028692515.1). Taxonomy (GTDB): domain Bacteria; phylum Verrucomicrobiota; class Kiritimatiellia; order Kiritimatiellales; family Tichowtungiaceae; genus Tichowtungia. The sequence continues at coordinate 2,524 of JAQUXG010000048.1, forward strand.
TAGAGCTGGGGGGTTCCGCTGGAGTCGGAGACATAGACAATCTGCCGTCCGTCCGGCGACCACGAGGGGCTGGCTTCAGTGGCGCGGGGCGTTGCGGTCAGGCGGGTCAGTTTTCCGCTACGGATATTTTTGAGGTAGAGCTCGGGGTTCCCGTCTTTTGAAAGAACCAGCGCCAGATCTTTACCGTCCGGCGAAATAGAGGCTCCGGTGTTGAGTCCGCCATAGTTCGCCAGCATTTCGCGCCGGTTGCGGGACAGGTTGATCCGGTAAATATCCGGAAACCCTCTCATAAAAGAGGTATAGACGATGCTGTCGCCGTCCGGACCCCAGTTCGGGCCGACCACGATTCCTTTTTCGCCGGTGAGCTGTCGCAGACCTCCGCCGTCACTGTCGCACAGATAGAGTTCTTTTGTTCCGGTGCGGTTGCCGACCAGCACGATGCGCATGGAAGCCATCCCTTTTTGACCGGTAACCGCCTCAACGATATCGTCCGCCATTTGATGAGCGGCGATGCGGGGCTGGCCGGAATAGTTTTTCGAAAGCAGAATGGCCTGATCATTCAGACGGACAACCTGTCCGCCGGCTTTTACATCGCTACCGGAGGGGGCGGCGGTTCCGTTCACCCGGATCTCGCCGTTATCGCGCATGAGCTCAAACCAGCCGGAGAGTCGCAGATCTTTTTCCAAGGTTTGGAAAAATGTCTGGGAAGCGGGATCCCCGCCCGCGCGAAGACCGGACAGATCAATGGCAATTTTGCGGTCGGCGGATTTCACCACGCGGACTTGTGCGGGAGTCAGCTGCGCGGCGAGAAGCGCGCAAAGAAAAAGGGATAGAGAAGTTTTCATGACACCCATCCTTAACGGAATCCCCCGATAGAGGAAAGTGGATTCTTAAACGAACCCGTCGGCGCTATTTGTGTACGCGAATCTGATAAAATCCGGCGGCTTCCGTAGTTCGTACGGTGTTTGTGTCTTCGAAGTCGCTATCTGGAATATCCGGATAAATCAGCGTAAGGCCGGAAATCAGATTGGTGGTCCAGTAGATGTCGTATTGCCGTCCGGGCTGGCGGATCCAGCTGAAGCGGCGGGCACCCCGCCGGTCAAGACTGAGCCGGGCGTTGGCATCGGCGGGATTCAGCCCGGCGATGTAGGCCTCCAGATTTGACATTCCGTTGGATGCGATTCCGTCGCTGGCGGCGTTTGTGATGCCGCCGAAATAGCGCTGCTCCCACCAGTCAGGGATGCCGTTTTTGTTAAAGTCGATATCTCCGGTGACAGATGGCTGCTCTTCATCAGAGACATTAATCTGATCCATATATCCGTTTCCCGAGACCGAGCAAGATCTAGCCAGCCGACTGTTCGAAGAAAGGCGCAATCCGGAAGCAACGTTCGTGCCATTGACGCTTATACACCAATCCATATTTTCATAATCGCAGTACACATCAAAGCGAGTCCACGTGTTCGTTGGTATTTGAGTATTCAGCACAATGGGGATGCTATTGCTGTAAACTACCAAATGTTGGGCGGTGTCAATGAGGAACGCAAAGTTGACATTTGTATCGATTTGAACCGGGATCGCGGATTGAGCACCAGAACAAAATACTTGAAATTGGGCCCACTCATCGGAACCATTCGCTGATAAAAGGTCATGGGAGACTTGAGCATTCTGAAGATGCAGAGCCTGCGAGCCGCTTTTAACGACATCAGACTGAACGATTGCATCTCCGCTTTTCACAACCCACCCGTTCTGTCCGTTAATGGAACCGGGTGCTATATGATTTGTAGGTTCAAACGTTTCTAGAAAAGGAAGCGCAGCGGCGTTTTTGTCTATAACACTTACGCTGTCAATATAGGCTGGCTCCAAACTATCGCTGGCAATCTTTAACGATTTAATCTGTTGTGCGGCGGAAAAGAACCCGATGTTGTTTGCCGCATTTGTCCCATTGACATTCAAACTCCATTTTTGGGTGTCGTAATTGCAATAAATATCGAAACGAGTCCAGGCATCGAGAAGAATTTGTTCAGAAAGCACGACCGGATTGGTGCCATCCCAGACCACCAGGTACCGATTGGTGTTGATGAAAAAGGCGGCACTGGCATTGACGGGCATCACTGGATCGGTATCCGGAGCGGCAGTGATGCGGGCCTGAAAGCTGACCCAGACAGAAGTTCCGGTGCTTGACAGGGAATGAGAAACTTGCGAGTTCTGGATTTTAAGAGCCTGCGAACTATTGGTCGCGACGACACTTGATTGAACGGTGGCGTTGGTTCCGTTATCCAGAACCCAACCATTTTGGTTATTAATGGATACATTGTTGGTGAGCCCATCAAACGTTTCCGTAAACGGAAGTGTTGATGCGGAGACACTCATCGCTGTTAGTGCCAACCCGAAGCAGAACTTCTTTTTCATAAAAGTCGTTTATACGGGTTTATTGAGATAAAACGAACTCAATCTCAATGTCTCGGCTGGGCAAGTCGGCGGGCGGCGCGGGCAGGCGGGTGGTCGCGGCCAGTGCGTCTTGAACCGACTGATCAAATTCCGGATTTCCCGAGCGGCGGGTAATGGACTTAGAGGAAACGGTTCCATCGCGCTCCACCCGGATGGTGGCTTCGGCGGTGATTCCTTTTGGTGCGCCTGCCGGCTGCTGCCACGCCTGAACCATTTTTTGCTGAACCTGAGCGTAATACCCGGCAAACGGACTGTAAACCCCGTTGCCGGAGCCGCTTCCATAACTGGAGCTTGTGCCGGACGATGCACTGTTGAGGGCGGATTTAAGCCCGCTGTAATCCAGTGCCGGTTTTGCTGGAGCCGCCGGTCTGATCGTTTTTCCACCCTTGCGGACTTCGGCCAACCGTTCTTCCAGAGTTTTTGGTTTCGCCGCCGGTTTGGGTTCGGGTTTCTTCGGTTCAACCTTCTTTGGCTCTTCTTTTTTGGGTTCGGGCTTTTTGGCTTCCACCTTTTTGGGCGGGGCGTTGGTTTTTGGCGGCTCCGGAACCGGTTTGGGTTTCGGTGCCGGTGCCGGCGGCTCCGGTTCGGGAATCGACTCAGCAGGAGCCGGGGGCGCGAGGGCGAAGGTGAAGACGATGGGCTTGGGTTTTGGATGAAAGCAACCCTTGATCCACGGGATGAACAGCAGCAGGAACAGCACGCCCAGATGCGTGCCGAATACCCGTTTCAGGACTGTTTTTCGCAACTCATTCAAACCAGATTATTCCCCGGCTGTGACCAGCCCCATTCGTTCAACCTTGGCGTCCTTTAAGAGGCCGACCACTTCGGCGACCCGTCCGTAATTCACCGAAACATCCGAGCTCAGATAAACGGTCGCCGCCGGATTGTTGTCGATCGTCAGCTTGATCTCCTGCGCCAGCTCCTCTTTAGAGACGGGTTGGCTGTCGAGAAAGAGATTCCCGCCGGCATCAATCGTGATGCTGCGGCTGTCCTTGCTGTCTTTCAGCTCACCCTTGCCGGTCGGCAGTTTTACGGAGATTCCCTGCTCAATCATCGGAAAGGTGATGATGAAAGTAATCAGCAGAATAAAGGTCAAATCCATCATCGGCGTCAGGTTAATGTCGCTGACTTCCCGGATGGCGATCAGGCTGGTTTTTCTTTTTCTCATGGCGATTCACTCAGCGTGCTGAACTGTTTCTGAACGTCGGCGGCGAACTCCTGCGAAAAATTATCCATTTGCACCGCCAGCCGCCGGATGCGGGTGGTGAGCATGTTGTAGCCGATGGAGGAGGGCAGTGCCACCAGCAGGCCGACCACCGTTGTGAGCAGAGCTCCTGCGATTCCCGGGGCGACGGCCGAGAGCATGGCGGTTCCGGCGGCACCCATTGCGCCGAACGCTTCCATCACGCCCCAGACGGTTCCCAGCAGTCCGAGAAACGGGCCGGTGCTCACGGCAGTGGCCAGCAGCCCCATCAGACTTTCCAGATTCAGCGCGGCATCAGCCAGCGTGCAGTCCACCACGGTACGGATGTTTTCCAGCTGGTGCGGCGCGAGCCGCCGCTGACCCGGCGGATACGTGCCGCCCAGTAAAATCTCGTTTTTATCGACGCCGATCTGCACCAGCTCATCAATCAGGGTTTTACAGCCGGCTTCATAGAGCCGGTTGAGCGGGGTCTCCGGCATGCGCTGCTTTTTTACAAACAGATTGGTCGGGCGGGTCTGTTCGCGGTAGGCGCGCAGGAAGCGATCCGAATCGATCCGCGCGCGGCGCAGCTCCATAAATTTGGTGACCATCGCGGTCCATGCAAAAATCGAGATGGCGAAGAGCGCGATGACAATAATTTTCCCCGACGTGGTGCTTTGCGCGAACGAGGCGGAAATGGAGCCGAGCGAGAGAAGTGGAAGCAGTAGACCATTCATAATTTATTTTCTCCGTTTTCCAATGTTTGGAAAAAGTTGCCTCGTATTCTCCAAGGTTTGGAAAAACAGTACAGTTTTTTTTCCAATGTTCGGAAAATCCTCTATGCTCCGCCTCATGAAAAAACTCTCTCCGGCCTTTCTTCTGCTGTTGCTTGCACTTCTTTTAACCGGCGGCGCGCAGGTACATTTGCCGGAGGTGCGCGCGATCTGGGTGACCCGCTTTGACTTTAAAACGGCGGCGGATGTGGAGGCGATTGTCGCCAACTGCGCGCGCGCCGGGTTTACGGATATCTTTTTTCAGATTCGCGGTAACGGAACCGTATCCTATGCCAGTCAGGCGGAGCCGTGGGCGTTTGAGCTGAGCGGCGCCGATGTGGCTTTTACGGGCCGGAATCCCGGCTGGGATCCCCTGAAAGTTGCAGCGACGGCGGCCAAAAAACGGGGGATTCGTCTGCATGCCTATATGAATGTGCTGCCCGGCTGGCGGGGCGTGAAAGAACCGCCGCGTGCGGCGGGGCAGCTGTGGACGGCGCACCCGGACTGGTTCATGGTGGATTCATTAGGCCGGCGGATGCGCCCGACCGGCGGATGGTATTCGTTCCTGAATCCGGCACTTTCGGATGTCCGGCAGCATCTGACGCAACTGGTTGCCGAGCTGGCGCGGTACGATATCGCGGGGCTTCATTTGGATTACATCCGCTTCCCGTACGACTACAAAGATGTGGCGCGCGAGATTTATCCCAAGGCGTCGGCGGAAGAGATCAAACGCCGATCCGATTTTTCCTATGACCGTTTTTCAATGACGCAGGTTCGTGCGAACTGGACGGGCGACTGGGGGGCATTCCGCCGCTCTTCGGTTTCGCAGGTGGTGGCGGATTTGAATAAAACCTTCAAAGCGAAGCGCGGGCCGCAGTGCGTGGTTTCTTCCAGCGTACTGGCCGATTTTGACACGGGATACGGAACGGCCTTTCAGGACAGCCGCCGTTGGGCGAAAGACCGGCTGGTCGATTGGCTGGTGCCGATGAATTATAATGCCGGTCTTTTTGATGCGCGACTGGCCAAAATGCGCAAGTCGCTGGGTCGCCGCGCGACCGGGGAACAGCTTGTGGTGGGGATTGATTGTAAAGCCGCTCCGGCGGAAATCCGCCGACAGATCGATGCGGCGCGCAAGGAGGGCTGCCGCGGCTACGCGCTGTTCGCCTATTCCTATCTCTTCGAAAATCACCAGCCGTCGGCTAAAGGGCGAGCGTTGAGCGGGCTGCAATAGGGCGCGGGAATTCAATAAAAAAGGCGCCGTAACGGGCGCCTTTTTCGTTTTTTATCCGGATCAGACCTACTTCAATTGAGTTGGCATTTCTAGGTCCTGTGTGGATTGAAGAACCGGCTTTTCGACCGGCTTTTTCTGCTCTTTTAGCTTCTGTTGTTCCACCGTGGCTTTATCCGCTTTGTAGAATTTGTTGAGCTGATCGGCGGCTTCCTGTGCCTTGCCCTCGTCGCCTTTTAACCGGTAGGCCTGAAAGAGCGCAATCCAAACCCGATCGCTGCGCGGCGTGATCTTAACCGCCTTTTCCATATATTCGAGGCCTTGGGTTATCTGCTTCTGCATGATCATACTCTGGCCGAGACCCAGCCAGGCTCCGGCCATGCCGGGACTGTTTTTGGTGAGGGCGCTAAAGACGGCTTCGGCTTCCTGCGGGCGGTTGAGGGACAAGTAAAGACCGCCTGCACCGATCAGTCGCGACGGGTTGCCCGCTTTGACGAATCCCTTGCTCTGCTCAAGATAGTCGTGCCGTTCTTTTTCCAGAACGGCGATGCCGTACTTCTGAATGGCAGGATCCTTGATGAGCGTTGCATACTCCGGCAGGTCGCGTACGAGAATAACGGTTGCGCCGTCAAAGTAGACCAGTTTCCAGACTCTGGAACCAATCAGACGGGTGGCCAGTGCTCCGGCATTCGGCCAGCATCCGTTGAGAACGACTGCGTGCGGGTTCTGTTCTGTTAAAATCGTTTTCCACGCATCGGGCTGGCCGAGGAGCGCGCCGTTGAGCGTCTGGTAAAAGGCGGGCCCGTAGAATGAGGTGCGGGTATCACAGAACACCTTCCGGCCGGGGGTCTGCAAAGCAATATATCCACCGTCGTGCGGGGTGTTCAGAATTTTTTTCGGAAAGTCTGCGCGGCTGAGAATGCCGGCTGCGGCAACCGGGAAGGCACCTTCTTCGGTACCCAGCCCGAAGCGCGAAGCGCTGCCAAGGTTGATATAGGCACGGTTGGTGATCAACGAACCGGCCGACAGGATCATCAGAACCAGTGTGATGACGGTCATCGCCTTGTGCAGTGTTGAATTGCTGGTTTTAAACACCATGGTCAACGTGCGGGTCAGATAGTCACTGACGGCATTAAAGCTCAGAACCATGAACGGGAATGCGAGAAAAGAGAACAGATGGGTCATGCCGGGGGAGATGACGGAAAGCACCGCGCCCGTCAGAGCCAGCAGTGTAATCATGGTAGGGAGTTTTTTCTGGAGTGTAATCAGTCCGCCTGCGCCCAGCAGCAGTGCAAAACGGGTTAAATTATTAAAGAAAGCCTGAGGGAAGAAGCTGCTGAACAGCGAAATCCATTCGAGGTTTTCTTTTCCCATCAGTACGAGCCAGTTGGCGAAAACATGCCGGTGAAGATTGATCAGATTCGGATTGATCAATGTAACCAGCAGAGCGACTGCGGAGAGACCGAAGAGCTTGGTGGTCAGCGGAGTCACCATGGCAGTGCGAGAGGCGTTGCGGGTTTCCTGCCAGTTTTCAAACGCGAAGAAGAGGATCAGCAACGGGCCGAACAGAAACGAGGGGTGCATGTTGGTCCAAAGAACCTGCAACGGGAGCAGAAGGATGGCCAGCAGGTTGAAGTTTTTAACACGATAAAGCAGGGTCAGAAAGAGAGCGGTGAAAAGCATAAAAAATGCTCCCGGACCGGGATTGAATACCGGAAGAAGCAGCCGGGCGCAGAGCAACAGAGCCAGTCCCTGACTCAGCGAGCCGCCCCATTTTCTGCCGAAATTAAGCATTAAGACAAAGGCGGCTGTAACGGCCAGTACATGAACCAGAGTAACCAGTCCTGCGCCGCCGAGTGACCAGAGCA
>JAQUXG010000049.1 GCA_028692515.1 Kiritimatiellales bacterium
CATTCCCGGCTGGGACGAAGGAATTGAAGAGTGGATTCTGCGGGTCAACCTGCTGGCGGGCTGGTGTCCGGATAAAGAGATTCCGGTGATCGACGAAGCGGCGCGGTGCACGATGCTGGAGGAGCTGTGCCTCGGCGCGGTCTGCCGCAAGGATCTGCGCGAAGCGAATGTGAAAGCGGTCGTGCACGACTGGCTGAGCTGGCAGCAGCAGCGGTGGATTGAAAAAGAAGTTCCGGATCGTTTTAAAATGCCGACCGGTCACCGCGCGCGCATCCGTTATGAAGCGGGTCACAAGCCGGTTCTTTCGGCAATGATTCAGGATTTTTTCGGCATGACGAAAACTCCGGTGATCGCCTTCGGACGGATCCCGCTGGTTGTGGAACTGCTCGCGCCAAACCGCCGGCCGGTGCAGATCACCGAAGATCTGGAATCGTTCTGGCGCACCGCCTATCCGGAATTAAAACCCGCCCTCTCCCGTCGCTATCCCCGCCACAAGTGGCAGTGAGAAAACATACGTGAGTAATGGAGTATGGGAGTAATGGAAGCTTTTTGATCGCGAATTACGCGAATAAAAACGAATTCCAAACATTGGAAAGATTTCTTCCAATGTTTGGAAAGCAGGTTGGTTCAGAATTCCCAGAACGCACGCTATTTTGAACCCATGACAGCAACGGAAACCGTTTCAGCCAGCAACTTAGCCCCATCTTGATTCGGATGAATACCGTCTGGAAACAGCGCTGACTTATTCAGAAACGGCGTATACAGATCAATTATCTCAACGTTCGTCTCTTTTGCGATCTCATCAATCATCGGACAGATTTCGTCCTTAACGACCTCACCGGAAATGCTGAACCGATCGGAAAATGCCGGAGCCGGATAACAGATATAGACGACAACTTTACGGTTCACATCGCGAAAACTTTTGATCAGGTCAACATAGTCCGCCACAAAATGATCCTTATCCTGCCAGTTCTTCGGCTTGGAATCATTCGTGCCCAGCTTAATAACAACAATGTCGGGATTGAACTTGTGCGCCGGAACAAAAAGCGGCGTCGACCAGTAAGGATAATCTCCCGTTCTCAACAGCGTGGCCCCAGACACTCCGAAGTTCACCACGTTGTATTCTTCTCCCAGCAGGCGTCCCAACTGAGCCGGATAGCTGTTTTGGTCGCGATTTTCAACGCCAGCCCCGGCGGTGATGCTGTCGCCGACACAAGCGACCCGAACCGGTTCGGCGACAGATGCCGCGACCATGCACAGAAACAAAAAACTGGCCACCGCTGAAATAAATCTCCGTCGTTTCATGATCTCTCCTTTTGTTTAACCCCGAACAAATTCTGTAAAAGGAAGAATAGTACGGAACGACCTTGAAGTTTTCAATGCGATTATCTCATTCGCCGCCTCACCGGAATGCTGCGGAGTTATCGAATGGAGAGCGCGTCGTATTCGGCGCGGCGCCACGGTTCGTTGAGTCCGGGATGCACCATGATGATTCCGTTTTCTGGGATGGTGCGAAGAAATTTTTCGAGGTGCTGCGGGTAGCGCATAAAGTCGCTGTAGTTGTAAATCCCGCCAAAACCGTTGTTGGTTGGAATGCCCGCTTTGAGCAGTTTGCGTTTGAGCGCCCGTCCCGGCGCGGCAATGAATAAACTTTTCAGCGAACACTGTCTCAGCGGCATGGCGGCGTTGCGTACGTGCGGCGGATTACCGGCACAGCGGTTCTGAATGAATTCAATGACGACATCGCGGATGACGGGGAGCTGCTGAATGTGCAGGTGGCCGTCGATAAAATCCGGTCTGCGACCGGAGGCTTCTTCAAACCGCTCAAACTGATCGGAAAGTTTCCGGTAAACCGCGTCCCGGTTAAGGCGGCGGGTGTATGCGCTGAACACCAGATTGCGGAATTCCTGCGGCGTTTCAGCGAGGGTGAAGTGCAGTCCAAGTTTGACGGAACCGAGATCAGAAAGCTGCTCGGCGGTGAAAAACGGAAGATTGACCATGCAGGAGACAGCGTGGATTTTTCCGGCGCGCGCCAGCTCCGTGACGGCACGGTTGATGTCTTCGGTCATTCCAAAATCGTCTGCGCAAAGAATCATACGTTTACCCCGCGGAGCAGCCCGAGAAGCAGTTTGGCGGCTTCGTCGCCGCCGTTGAAGTTGACAGGGGCACGCTGTTCTCTGATGCCTTCCCAGCGGTTGAGGCGGTGTGCCTCTTTGAGGCGCTGAATAATGGTGCCGGTACTTTCCACATTCCCGGCTCCGATTTCTTTGACCATGAGGGCGTTGATGAGCTGTTCGGCATGGTTGGGAACGGGAATGACATAGACGGGGCGCATCATGGCAACGGCTTCGCTGACGGAGGAAAAGCCGCCGTTAATGACGAGTGCACCGGCATTGCGGATAAACTCCAGACTCTCGAGAATTTTGCCGTGATAGGTAACGTTGCCGCCGCTGACTCCGTCGCGACCGATCACATCGACTTTCCACGGCAGGGTTTGCAGGGCGTCGATCTGCGAGGCGAAGGTGGAACCGCTGAGCATGACGACGATGCGGTCGATTTCGCGCGGAAGCGGCGCGGGTTTTCCGGCGCGTTCCTGTGCGGTTTGGCGGGCGCCGTCGCGGACGATGAGTCCGGTGCGCTTAAAGACCGGACTGCGCGGCGTGTCTGCAAACGGCGACGGGCTGACGGCCATGCGCCATTTCATGCGATGCAGCAGATAATCGGAATATTCGATTCCCCAGAAGTGCGAGCGAATCGTGGAATGCAGATTTTTATGACGAAAGTATTGCGAAACCACCACGTCGGAGTTGTTGATGCCGGCCAGCGGTATGCGGCGACGCAAAACAGGACGGATGGCATATTCCGAATCGGTCACCACCAGATCCGGCTTCAGCCGATCGAGCAGCACTTCAAGCCGCACCTTCTTCTCAAGCAGCACATCGCGCATCTTATGTACACCTGCCAGTGTGCCGAGGGCATTCACGCCGTCGCCGGAAAAGGCATAGGCCAGCGGAGGCGTTTCGGATAGCGACATAATTTCCGGGCGGTCGTGCAAAAAGAAAAGTCCGTTGCCGGAGGTGATGACATGAATCTCCGCTTCGGCGGCCAGCCGTTGAATGACCACGTGGCAGCGGGTGCTGTTGCCCATGCCGAGTCCGTTGACCGCGAAAAGGATGACCGGTTTCTTTGTCATTGTTTGTGACAGATGCTACTCGGGAAAGTACTCGGTTGTATAGCGGAAAACCCGCAAGTTGTCCGACCAGTACGTCACCGGCAGTCCCGCCTTCTGCTTTAAGTGCGCCCAGAACCGTTCTTTCTGCGGCAGCTCCTCCCAGACGCTCGGCAAAAAGGTGCCGCGATGAAATCCATCCTGCAGAATCAGCCCGTCAATTCCGGGGCGGATTTGTCTCAATACATCTTCTTCGGTGGAAAAAACCATTTCCTCCGGCGGAGAGAGAACGGAAATATGAATCTCCAGTTTTTCGAATTCCTTTTTTGTCAACGGCGGAAAACGCGGATCGTCGAAGGCGGCAGCAACGGCGTTGGCGGCGACATCTTCGGCGAGCGGGCGGCAGGCCTCGAGCATCCCGATACAGCCGCGCAGCCGCCCGCTGATCGTCAGCGTGACAAACGTCGCCCGTCTCTCTCTTAGCTCGTCAGGTAAAGTTCCAATGTTTGGAATTTTACCGCGCTTTTTTTCCAAACATTGGAAAATCGCGTCGCGCGCAATTTGGAGCAGGATTCCCCGGTTTTTTGCATTCATAGTGCTTTCGCTTTTAGCGGTTTTTCCCATTTAAAGCTAGTCCTGACCGGACAATCTGTTAAAACCCTCGCGCACCAAAAAGGACTCTTTTATGATGACAAAGCAGACAAAAATTATTTGCACACTGGCCGACAACCGGTGTGAACCCGATTTTATCAGGCAGCTCGTTGAAAGCGGCATGGATGTGGTACGCCTGAATACAGCGCACATGAGTATTGTGGATGCAGAGCGGGTGGTTACCAATGTCCGCGCCGTGTCGAATCGTGTCGGCATTCTGCTCGATACCAAAGGCCCGGAAGTCCGCACCTGCAATCTGACCACGCCGATTCAGCTTAAAACCGGGGAACGCGTCACGATCGGCGTGGCCCACACTCCGGAAAACGGCTTTCAGGTTTCCTACAGCGGCTTTGCCGAAGAGGTTCCGGTCGGAAGCCGTGTTCTGATCGACGACGGCCTGATGGCATTGCAGGTGGAACAGCAGAACCGTGATACACTGGTGTGCGTCGCACTGAATGACGGCGAGATCAAAAATAAAAAAGGGGTTAACGTGCCGAGCGTTCAGCTCGATCTGCCGGCGCTCACCGAAAAAGACGCCGAGTTTATTGACTGGGCCACGCGCAATCCGATCGATTTCATTGCCCACTCATTTGTCCGCTGCCGCGAGGACGTGCTCGCCATTCAGGGCATTCTCGATCTCCGCCACAGTCCGATCAAAATTATCGCCAAAATCGAAAATCACGAAGGCGTAAAAAACCTGGAGTCTATTCTCGATGTTGCACACGGCATCATGGTGGCGCGCGGCGACCTCGGGATTGAAATCCCGGCCGAAGAAGTCCCCGGCGTTCAGAAAGAGATGATCAAGACCTGTATCCGCCGGATCAAGCCGGTGATCACCGCTACCCAGATGCTTGAATCGATGGTGAACAATCCGCGCCCCACCCGCGCGGAAGTCAGCGATGTAGCCAACGCGATTTATGACGGTACCGATGCAATCATGCTGAGCGGCGAAACCGCCTATGGGAAATTCCCGATCGAGGCGGTTCAGATGATGGCGAATATTGCGCACACCGTTGAATCACAGAAGCAGTCGCTGCTCGACACACTGCCGGTCTTTCAGCAAAGCAGTGAACTGATGCCCCGCAACCATCTGGCTAAAGCGGCGGTCTCCTGCGCGGCGGCGCTTCCGGTCAAAGCGATCATCACCAGCACCTCTGCCGGACGCACCGCGCGCATCTGCGCTTCCTATCGCGGAAACATTCCGATTCTGGCGCTGTCGGAGCATTTGAGCACCGTACGCCAGCTTTCGCTCAGCTACGGCGTTTACTCGGCGCAGATTGATGTGTCGCAGACCACCGACCACGAACTGGTTCGAGTCTGTCTGCGAAAAATGATCGAGGAACAGCGAATTGAGTTGGACGACCTGATTGTCTTCATCGGCGGAGGACACATCGAGGCCTCGCAGCACACCAACTTCCTGCAGATTGAAACGCCGGCGGTTTTGCTGCGGCAGTAACTGCACGCACTTGTGATTAAAATCAGCGTTCTTTAGACAATAACCGCTGGTATTCCCTGAGTACGTCACCCGTAAAATCCTGGCAATTGCGGGATCCGGCATCATACCCTTGTCCATCGGGATCTGCGAGATACCGCTCTTCCCATCCGGCCTTCACGTTTTTGACCGCTTCAGCCATTGCCGCGCCATCCCTGCCGCTCGCGACAACCCCTTTATACTGAGCGCCCGACTCCGACTTGATGTTCGGTAACAATTTCCCGTCCGCTCCGGTTGCAGTTCCATTAAAGTATCCAACACTTTCACCGTTCGGCAGAAGGATCTGCCAGTGCATCCCATACGGATTGTCGTCCCTGCCGGATAGTTTGTTCACCATGTACGGTGCTACCGTCCCATCTAAATCTCTTGCCGCAATGACCCACCCGTTCTCCGCCGTGATTTTTTCAACTTCTTCCTGCTCATACGGTTTTAACGTAACGGTTGCATCTTTGGTCGCAACGGCCCGCGCAAGCGTGGAGCCAAAAATGAAATCGTCTCCGGATTTTTCCATTTTTTTCAGCGGTTCGTTCGCGGCCTTTCCGTCTTTCGGAAAATCATACTCCGAAGGATTTTTCGGATCCGGCGTTCTTAACAAACCGGGCATACCGGGGGTGTTCCCGAGGTGCCGCAAATCCACAACATTCGGATCGTTCGCAACTGTACTTTCGTTCCCCTTCGACAAACTGTCCCATGCTGTATCATCAGCAAACACGTTATTTAACTGCAGTAAAGCCGGCCCATTGCTCTGACTGGTTAAAAGTGCGGCCTTGTCTTTCTCAAAGGCCTGCGCCTGCGCCGCCTGCTTTGCACGAGACTGCTCATCGACCTGCTTCATCTCTTTGCCCCAGGATTCTGCACGCGCAGCCAGACCATTGGATTCGAAGTGGTGCGTCTGAAGCCCGCCGGCCGTGACCGTGCCGTCATAGTAAAGCCGATCATCCCATTCCATCTGCTTATCGACCGGGCGCGGCCCGGGTTTGAATATCCCCCCGGACTGCGGCTTCGGTTTCGCTTTCTGAATAAAAGAATAACCGCAGGACGGGCATTTAGACGGCATTTTTCCCGAAGGACAGTCGATGTACCGCCTGCATGCCGGACACCACGTGCCGACCATTTTGGGCTTGGGGACGGGCGGAATATTCTGAGCCGGGCTGACCCGCGGTATGATGAGAGCAACGAAAGAAACCAACAAAAACAATGCGGCAGTCTTAAAAACAAATCCACATACATACGGTTTCTTCATGTTCCCCCTCCTCGACGATCAAAAGGCCGTAATGGATGCCAGTTCGCGCAGATTCTGTTCGCGCTGGTAATCAAATTCATACAGCCGGTTCAGCATGTCGTTCACATTGGCGGCGTCCGGTTTTGCCGCAAGATACAGCCTAAGATCATTAACCGAAGCCGCAGTCTGATTCTGAAGTTTTTTAACCGCAGACGTATTGAAGTACAGGTCGCCGACCCACGGTGAATAAAATACCGCCCATTGGAATTCGGATAACGACCGACCGAGATCTACTGGATTTTTCGCTGCTTTTAGCGCGACGCTTCCGCGAAGGTAATGATCCTGGGCATTGCCGGTCATGGATGGCGGATTATCCATGCCTGCTGCCATTTTCAACAGTCTTTTCCGGATTGTTTCTTTTTCCGGGCCAGCGGGTGTCAGCCGATATGCCTCGGCTAATTTCATAATGGCCTGAGACCGATCGCCCGCTTTCATCGCCGCATCAGACCCTGCCATATCCCGCTGACGTTCCGCTGCGACCTGCCGACCCAGACGTTCCATCGCAAAACGGGCCCGGGTATAGGAAGGCGAGACATCTACACACCGACTGAAAATTTCGATTGCTTCAGGAATACGCCCGGCCTTTTCAAGAGCAAACGCCAGCACACACCATTGATTGGCTCCGCCTCCCGGAGTGAGAGGAACGCTCTCCAACTGATTTTCCAACACTCTCACAGCGGCAGCCCCTTCGCCTGTTGCCGCACGGCAGACCTGAATATAATCCGCTGACAGATCCTTTTCTTTTCCGGAATCCAAAGCTTTCCGGTACGCTTCAAGTGCCTTCCCGGAATCACCGACTTCATCATAACACTGTGCAAGCAAGTACCATGCTTTTGAATTGGCGCTGTCTTTCGCAACCGCGTCGGTCAACAAAGCGATTGCCTCCGCGGTATCCCGCAGGTTGAACCGCGCCTCGGCCAACAACAGTTGGATCGCGCACGGCATCCGGAACAGTTTGAGCTGAGCCTCTGTAAAACTACAGGTCTTATCCGGGGAATCCGCTGCGCCCAGCCGGGCTTGCGTCAGAAATTCTAATGCCGCTTCATAACGCCAATGCGATAAACACATCGCGCCGGTTTGCATCTGTTTAACACAATCTGCCGCCCCATCTTCTTTGCTCAAAAATGCCGCAAATGCTTTGTCCGCTTCCGACTGCATACCGATCGCCCGGTATGCATCGGACAGACGCAACAAGGAACCGGTTTCAACCGGTGCAATCGCATGGTATTTGGCAAAGGTCCTAATGCATTCATCGTATTTACAAAGGAAGTACTGAGCCTCGGCGGATGTTTTGAGGACTTCTATACGCGAAGGATCAAGCTGCATCGCATTTTCAAAGGAAGTCACAGCCTGCTGGTAATCCCGCTTTCCGAAATAGGCCGAGCCGAGACAGATGTAGATGTTCGCCACCTCGCGCTTTGATTTGAGTGAGGATTCCATTTTGAGTTCCGGCGAAAGAGGCGGCACGCTGTTCGGCACCGAATCAATCTGGTTGTTAAGCGTTTGCATCGTGGAAGCCAGCATCTGGGCCTGCATGTTGCCGTTCATGCCGGCAATGCCGGAAATCATTCCAAAGAGGTCGTTCATCTCCTGCCTGGACTGCAAATCTTTTGCCCGCTGGACATCTGCATCCCGCTTGGCAGCCAGGGCGGCACGCTGCGCGGCCTGCTCATCCGCCTGCTGTTTTTCTGTCTCAAGGACAGTTGTAATAGAGTAAAGCGCCAACGCCTGCTGAAATGCCGAAACCGCCTGATCATACTGGGCCTGCCGGTAATAGGCCAAACCGAGATCGTTGAATACGCGCCAGTTCTGCGGATCGCGAAATGCCGCTGCTTTTGCCGCAGAGATGTCCGTATCACTCTGGCCTGATCCGGCAGAATACACGTTGAAAGGAAATGTAATCAGGCCTGCGGCGAGAATGCCTACGAACAGCCACGGTGAAACTCTCATGATCTCTCCTTTTTAAAAATCAAAACGGGGCAACGGTTTCCGCCGGTAACGGCAACAATCCGGGAGCCTTCCCGGGGAGCGGTGTGGATATCGGTGCCTGCGCCGACTTTGTCCTCTGTGCCGGATTTTGGTTCAACAGATCCCCTGCCAGCAGATCCACCATACTCTGAAGGATATAGGTCTTGTACTCCGCAGGAATGATGCCCGGCCCGCTTGTAAACATCGTCGAATCAACCGCCGGAATATCTGAGTTTCCCGGAACCTCAATCCAGCCGAGCGGTGTTAAAACGCTCCACCATCCGCGATGCTCCGCCCGCACCTTTGACGCACGCATCGTCGTGCCGTACACATCCTCAACGCCGATATCGACCTGCCACTCCGTCGACCACGGCACACTGGGTAAGATGCCACCCACAATGCACAATGTACACAAATATACGGCAAAGGACTCGGTTGAATGAACCTCCTGATTGACATTGATCCGCACCAGGATCGGAAGGGCGGAGGGAGAGTTGTTGAACAAAGCAGGGTAACGTTCGTGCGCCATGCGGATGAAGCGATCAGAGAACGTTTCGTTTCCCCATTTAAGAGGAAGTGCGTATGGAGCGGTGCTTACCTTTACCTTTTCAATTTTATAGGCGGTCGTATTCGCATCAGGAATGATGACCGCCGTGACCGGAGGATTCATGGTAATTTTATTGGAGACGCATCCGCAAGTGAGAAGCATTTCTGCCGCACACAGCCACATCAGAGATTTTTTTATACACATATTTTTATCCTTAGAACGGGGCAACGGTTTGCGTCGGTAACGGCAATGCTTCAAGAGCCGTTGCGGGGATTATTCCCGGCGAAGCGGGAGACCCGGTCCATCGGGACGGGGCCGTCCAATACGCGGAATCCTTTGTTATCACCATTTTTGCAACCGCCGTTGCAACCTGCTGAGCAACTTGCGGAGCATCATCATACGCAAAACGGCTCATATTGAACGCCTCGGACACTTTCGGGAAATCAGATTCCCCCGGTATCGAAATCAGTCCCAGCGGACTCAAAATGCTACCCCACATATGTTGTTCACGTTTAAAATTCACCTGAACAGGCTCGCTTCCGCGACCGTCTCGACCGTTCCAGGGACTGACCGAAACGTCCATATCGCGGTCGATCTCCATCGGAACAGGAAAAACCGTTCCGACCAACGTCAAGGTACACAGCATCCATGCGAGTGTTTTTCCGTCTTTCGAGGTAATTGAATCTTCTACCTCTACCCAGAGCGGAACGGATCCCGCTGTCTGATCATTGGTGAACAACCGGGGATAGAGGGCAAGGCTTTCTTTACGGACAAGATGCAAAAGATTCTTTTTATAAACGGCATCCATCGGCCATGCCGACGCATCGGCATCAACACCGTCAACGACATAGTTCAATCCGGCGACATAGAACCGGCCGGCCGGCGATTGCAAGGTCGTATTCGTT